>JACPRI010000129.1 GCA_016190065.1 Verrucomicrobiota bacterium | reverse complement strand
GATCGACCTCTACAAACTACTCTTCCGGTGCGATTCCTCCTGAAACTCTCACAAACCGGGAATAACTGAGGGATTACGCCAGTACCGGCTCCGCGCCCACGGCAACGGCCAGTTGACTGATTATGATCAAGGCACGCCGTTGAAAGTTGAGCTCGGGCAGTCCCAGCCGGGCCTTGATTTCCGAATGCCTCCGGTGAAAAAGGGGCTTTGGCAGAATTACACCTTGCTGGACGGGATTCGAAATGATGACGTTCGCGATCTTTTGTTTGATCGCGACGGAATGCTTTGGCTCGCCACCTGGGGAGGCGCGCTTCGATTCGATGGCGTTCAGTGGACGCAGTACACCAAGGAAGAGGGCCTCAGTGACAATCGGGTCAATGCCCTCGCGCGCGACGCCAAAGGAAACCTCTGGCTGGCGACAGAAAACGGCGTGTCGTGTCTCACCAACCGCGTGTGGCGGCGTTTTTTCAAAGCCGATGGGCTGGCGGATGATCGCGTCCGCGCTTTGGCCGGCGCCCCCGACGGCTCGATGTGGTTTGGGACGGCTCGCGGCGCTTCGCGATTCGACGGCAAGGCTTGGCAGAAAATCGACCCGCCGAGCGGGTTGGGGGACGAGGATGTTAATTGCATCCTGCGCGAGCCGGACGGAGCGATTTGGTTTGGGACTAGCAACGGTGCCTTGCGATACGAGGAAGGGCGTTGGCGAAATGTTTTTGGGCAACACGGACTGGCCCCTCACGCCGTGTACTCGATTCATCGCGACTCCGATGGCACCCTGTGGTTCGGCGAGTCCGGCAGCGTCGCGCGCTATGACGGCCAGGCTTTCACGCGGCTTACGACTCAAGACGGATTGCTGCCCGGTGTGGTTCATTCCATTCTGCGCGACTCACGAGGCGTGTTGTGGTTTGGGGCCAACAACGCCGCCGACTTGAGTAATGGCGGCGTGACGCGCTGGGACGGACGGAGCGTCGTGTGCCTGAGCGAAGCGGATGGCTTGGCCGGAAGTGGAGTGCGATCCATCCGTCAAACGCCGGATGGAGCTGTATGGTTCGCGACCGATGGCGGCGTCTCGCGTTACGACGAAAACACTTTTCGCAGGTTCACGACTCAAGACGGCCTGCCGAACAATGCCGTATCGAGGCTGCAATCGTTCTCAGATGGAACCCTCTGGTTTTGGCGGATCGCGCACGGCAGCGACGAATACCACTGGCCGGAGACCGATCCCGGTGATGGCATCTCGCGTTACGACGGGCGATCGTTCTTCTCGTTCACGGTGTCCGATGGCCTGGCCGGAAACCATGTTCAAACGATCGGCCGCGACCCAAGCGGTGAAATATGGATCACGGGACAAGGCGGCGTTTCCCGCTTTGATGGCAAGCGCTTCCGCGAACCGATCAAAGGAGGCGAATGGGGACGCGACGGAGGCATCTCCTTGTATCAGGACCCGGAGGGAAAGATGTGGATTGGACGGCACAACGGCGTCTCGTTTGCGGAAGGCGCATGGGTCGAGAATTTCTCGACGACGAACGTACTCGCCAACCAGCACGTCAGCGCGATTCACCGCGATAACGACGGAACTCTTTGGTTCGCCACGCTGAATCAGGGGATCTGGCGTTATGACGGCCGCGGGTTCACAAATTTTTCGACCGAGCACGGATTACCCAGCGTGCGCGTTTGTTCGATCGACCGTGCGGGCGATGGGACGCTTTGGTTTCGCACGGGCTGCGGTTTTGCCCGGTTTGACCGGAAACAATTCTCGGCTATCACCTGCACCCAAGGCTTGACGGACGACCGCGTGAACGCTTTGCACATCGATCCCGACGGCACGGTGTGGGCAGGCACGGCCGGCGGCGGCGTGAACCGGTGGCAAGACGGCCAGGTAACGACTTTTACCGCGACTCGCAGCCGCCTGGCGCACGATAAGGTCAATGCAATCTATCGCGACGCCCAGGGAGTGCTTTGGTTCGGCACCGACGGTGGGGTCAGCCGATACAACGGCATCGGCTGGTCTTCGTTAGATGAACGCGACGGTCTGGCGGGCAACCGCGTCAACGCCATCGCGCAAGATGCGAGCGGGGCCTATTGGTTCGCCACGGACAAAGGTTTGACTCGTTACCAGCCTGACACAATCCAACCCAATCCACCCCGCCTGACCATCGGGACCGGCGAAACGGCAACGCCGGGCGAACCGCCCTCAGTGCTGGCGGGACGGCTTGTTCGATTCGAGTTCCACGCGGCCGATTTGAGCAACCGGCCTCAAAATCGAAAGTACCGATTCCAGATTCAGCCCGGTGTCCTGGCCGCGGCCGCGCTCAGCCAAACGTGGCAGCCCGCGACCGACGCGTCACAAATCGAGTGGACGACGAACAAAGCCGGCGCCTACACCTTCGCCGTTCAATATCTTGACCGTGACCTGAGGCTGTCTGATCCGGCGATCGCTACTCTGACTATCGTCCCTCCCTGGTACCTCAACGCCTGGATTGCCGTTCCTTCGGGCGCCGGGGTCCTGGCTTTGTTGAGCTCTTCGTTGGTACTCGGTCTGCGCTACTACGCCAAACGCAAGGAATCCCTCAAACTGCGCGAAGCGATGTTTATTCAAGAGCATCGCGCGCGGGAGGCACTCGAATCAAAAAATGTCCAACTTCAGTCGGCTAAAGAAGCCGCGGAACGCGCGAAGGCGGAAGCCGATCGAGCCAACCGGGCCAAAAGTCTTTTCCTGGCCAACATGAGCCATGAGATTCGCACCCCCATGAATGCGATTCTCGGCTACGCCGAAATCCTGCAGAACGATCCGTCCATCTCACCCAAACAAGACCACGCGCTGGAAACGATCCGGAAGAGCGGCGATCACTTGCTGGCTCTGATTGACGAGATTCTGGACCTCTCCAAGATTGAGGCCGGCAAAATGGAATTGCACCTGAGCGAATTCGATTTGCACGGCTGGGTGAAAGATGTGGCCGCAATTTTTGAGATGCGCTCCCGGCACAAACAACTCGCCTGGTGTCTCGAATTGCTGGGGGAACCTGAGCCGCCCGTTGAGGCATCCGCCGCAGGGAATCGCCCGCTGCATTCGGAGGCGGCCACTCCGCGCCACCCGGCGGAGGCCTGGGAACGCGGCGTATGGGTTCGTGGCGATGCCGTCAAGCTCGGACAAGTTCTCATGAATCTGCTGGCCAACGCTGTGAAATTCACCGAAACCGGATCCGTCAGCCTGAAAGTGACGGCGCGTCCGGCGTCTGAATTCGTTTTTGAAGTGATTGACACCGGGCGGGGCATCCCGCCCGAAAAGCACAGCGGTCTGTTTCGTCCGTTCGGGCAAGCGGATCAAAGCATATCAGCGGACGGCGCCGGATTGGGGCTGGCCATCTCCAAGCAAAAGCTCGATCTCATGGGCGGCACGCTCCGGTTCGAATCGACATCCGGCCAGGGTTCACGATTCTGGTTCTCTCTGACTTTGCCCGCTTCTGTGCCCCGCGTATTGGCGAGTTCCATGAACGCGCCCAAGCGAATGCGCCGCCTCGTCGCGTCCTGCCAGGTCCGCGCGCTTGTTGTGGATGACCTGCCGGATAACCGAGACGTGCTTTGCGAAATCCTGTCGAGCATCGGCTGCCGCGTCGCCAGCGCCTCCAACGGCCGGGAAGCGGTCATGTCGGTCCGAACCTTTCGCCCGGACATCGTCTTTATGGATATCCGGCTGCCGGACATGGACGGTTTTCAAGCCACGCGCGAGATTCAACAAGAGTTTGGCGCCCAGGCCTGCAAGATCGTTTCCTTCTCCGGTTCGGCGATGGACCATGAGCGCCAGGCTTACCTCGACGCCGGATTTGACGATTTTCTCGCCAAGCCGCTTCGGGCCGAAATGATTTGCGAAACGCTGAAGCGTTTGTTGAACGCGGAATTCGAACCGGGAAATGGAGCGCCGGACATGCACGCCGACGCCACCCGAACGGGCGCGCTTTCCACTTCCGCGTCTTACTCGGAGTTGATCGCCCATCTGAAACGAGCCGCCGAAGAATCGAACGCAACCAAAGTCCGCGCATGCTTGGACTCGCTCGAACAGATGGGATCCGAAGGCAAGCGGTTGGCGGAGCCGTTGCGGGCCGAGTTGGGGCGATATGATTTCGCGGCCATGAGAAATCGCATTTTGGTTCTGGAGGCCCGCGCCCTGAATCAGCCGCCGGAACACGAGGCCGGAAACCAGACTATTTGAAGTGAAGCAAAACCCATGACCCACTCCGAATTCGGGACGCAGGCGAAGATTTTGATTGTCGATGACATCCCGTCCAACATCACGCTGTTGTGCGAGATGTTCGAAGGGGAGGGATTTGAGGTGCTGGTTTCCGTAAATGCGCGGGACGGCCTTGAGATCGCACATCGCGCCGCGCCAGACCTCATTCTTTTGGACGTTCTGTTGCCGGATATGAATGGCTTCGATCTCTGCCGCAAGCTGAAGCACGATCCTTCCACGGCGGACCTCCCGGTCATTTTCATCACGGCCAAGGACGAATCCGAGAGCCGCTTGGAAGGATTTCGAGTCGGAGGCGTGGATTACATCACCAAGCCGTTTCAGCGCGAAGAGGTGCTCGCGCGGGCTCGCGCGCACCTCACGATTAGCGGCCTTCACCGGGAACTCCGCCGGCAAAACAAAATGCTGGAGGAACAGATGAACCGGTGCAAACACGCGGAAGAAGAGGTCCGCGAAGCCAACCGTTCCTTGGAAGATCGCGTGGCGGAAAGAACGGCACAACTCCAGGAACTGAATCGCCGGCTTGAAATTGACATCGCCGAACGGAAGCGAATTGAAGAGAACCTGAGAGAGTTTCCCCGGCGCATCATCGCAGCCCAGGAAACCGAGCGAAAGCGGGTCGCGCAGGAACTGCACGACAGCGTGTCACAAATTCTCTCCTCGGCTCGGTATCGGATCAACTGGCTGGTCGAAGAGAGCGGCACTCGCAACAAAGCCAGCCTCGAAGTGGCCGCCACGGTCCGAGAACTTCTGGGGATGGCCCTCGACGAGGTGCGGCGGGTGTCGAACAATCTTCGCCCGCCTGAGTTGGATGACCTCGGTTTGCTGGCCGCCGCGCACAGTGTTTGCGACAACGTGACCGCCTGGTCCGGTGTCCAGGTCGATTTGCATTTCACGAGTGTCCCGGACCGGCTGCCACCGGACATTGCGCTTAACCTATACCGCATCATCCAGGAAAGCCTGAACAACATCCACAAGCACGCCATGGCGACGCGGGTGCGCGTGCAACTCGTCCTGAGCAACTCAATCCTTGAACTGAGCGTGAAGGACAACGGGAAAGGGTTCGATCCGGCGGCGCCCCGCGCACCGCTCAAGCCGGACGGAGGCTTTGGCTTGGTCAGTCTTCGGGAGCGAGCGACGACGCTGAACGGCACATTCGAAATCAGATCGGCGCCAGGGGAAGGAACCGAGATCGTCGTCCGGGTGCCATGGGTAACGCCGGATAACCCACAAACTGCGAAGCCATAGAATCCGTGTGCTCGGCTTCTCCCGCAGTTCAAACCACGAAAAACGAAACGCACGAAAGGGAAGAGACTTAAACCAGAAACTCCGCTCCCCCATCGTGTGAAGTCGTTCTTCCCAACTGCTTGCCCGTTTCGTGTCGTTCGTTCGTTTCGTGTTTCGTGGTTCCAAGATTCTTTGATGTCTATCCGCGCCCATCCGCGCCATCCGTGGTCAACCCCACGCAATCCTGAGCAACCTGAACGAACAGCAGCGCGGATTCAAGGGAACAGCCCGCGGGCGCGCTTGGCCTCTTGCACCCTCTTCACCCCCAGGCTCAAGGCCGCGAGGCGCATGGAGATTTTTCGCTTCCGGCTCGTGTTCAGCGTTTGAACGAACGCGCCTTCCAGAATCCGAAACAGCTTGTCCATGACTTCCGTTTCCGTCCAAAAGAAACTCTGTAAATCCTGGACCCACTCAAAGTAAGAAACCACCACTCCACCCGCGTTGCAGAGAATGTCCGGAATGACAAAAACCTCGGGCCGCCGATCCAGAATCGCATCCGCTTCCGGTGTGGTCGGCCCGTTGGCCGCCTCCGCCAAAATGCGGCAATCTATTTTCCCGGCGTTGGCTTCGGTAATCTGGCGTTCGAGCGCGGCCGGCACGAGGATTTCGCAGGGCGTGGCCAGCAACTGTTCGTTGGTGATCGGCTCCGCTTCGCTGAATCCGGCGACGGTCTTGCGCTGGGCGACATGCTTTTCAAGTTGATAGAGATCGAGCCCCTTGCTGTTGAACAAACCTCCGTTCACGTCGCTGACGGCAATGATTTTCACCCCGTATTTTGCGAGGGAAAAAGCCGCCACCGATCCCACGTTGCCAAAGCCCTGCACCACGGCTGTCGCCTGCGACGAATTCAGTCCGATCGTGTCCATGGCGCGATTGATCAGGTAGCCAACCCCGCGTCCGGTCGCTTCGCGCCGTCCCAGCGATCCGCCCAGGCCCACGGGTTTTCCCGTGACGATGCTCGGCACGGTATGGCCCATGTGGACCGAGTACGAATCCATCATCCAGGCCATGGTTTGCTCGTTCGTGCCGACGTCGGGCGCCATGATATCGATTTGCGGCCCGATGAACGGGATCATTTCCTGCGTATAGCGGCGCGTCAGCCGTTCGAGTTCCGTCGCCGACAAGGCGCGGGGGTCGCAAGCAATTCCGCCTTTCGCGCCGCCGTAAGGAAGACCGGTCAGCGCGCATTTCCAGCTCATCCACATCGCCAGCGCGGCCACTTCTCCGAGCGTGACGTCCGGATGATAACGCAAACCGCCCTTCGTAGGGCCGAGCGCCAGGTGATGTTGGACGCGGTAGCCGGAGAACACTTCCATGGACCCGTCGTCGCGTTGAATCGGCAGCGCGACCGTCAGCGAGCGTTTGGGAAACTTGATCCAAGCTCGATCCGATTCGGGCATCTGCAAATGCTCGGCCACGGTGTCGAACTGCTGGCAGGCCATGCGGAAGCTGGGGTGATCGTAAAATTGCACGCCGGAAAAGAAACCGAGCGTTTCCGCGACTGACATTGCAATTCAGCAGAAATGCGGTGCGCGCCCGATTACGAGCG
>JACPRI010000004.1 GCA_016190065.1 Verrucomicrobiota bacterium | reverse complement strand
GCTTCTTCGTGTCCACAGCAAGCAACTCCTCACGCAACTTCGTCTGAGTGAACGACGCCTCGGTTTGCTGATCAATTTCGGGGAATTGCGTCTCAAGGACGGCATTGAACGCATCGCCAACGGAATGCCTGACGAACCGAAGCCAGGTTGGGCGGCGAGGCTCCATGCCTTCGTCGCGTCCTTCGCACTCCTTGCGTGAGGGTGCGGAACTGGGCCTCACGCCAAGGACGCCAGGTCCACAAAAGCCGTTGGAACTCGGCTCAAACTGCCAACCGCAGTGCCCTTGCAACGAGCATGACCAGTGTCGTGCGAACGACAACTCTTGCGCCTTCAGTAACTTTGCGTCCTTCGCGCTCTTTGCGTGAGGAGAGGGAAGGCACCTCACGCAGAGGACGCTACGTTCGCAAAGAGGGATCGAACTCAGAGCACACCCCAAAACACGGCCCTCCGGAACAACGCCTGGCGAATGTCGTGCGGCGGATAATCTCTGTGCTTTCACAATGGCCACTTTGCGTTCTTCGCCCCCTTTGCGTGAGGCCATCAGGCGGTTTTGAATCTTCGTTCTACCACGCTCATCATTCGGTCGAGCACGAAGCCCACGATGCCGATGGTGAGAATGCACAGAATGATCCGCGAATAGTTCAGCGCGTTGTACTCCTGCCAGAGAAAGCCGCCCACCCCCGGACGCCCCGTCAGCATTTCGGCCGCGACGATCACCAGCCACGCAATGCCCAAACTGAGCCGAAAACCAGTGAACATGTACGGCAGCGTCGCCGGCACGAGAACTTTCCAGAGCGTTTTCCATCGCGATAGCTTCAGCACTTTTGCGACGTTGAGGTAATCCTGCGGCACCGAGCGTACGCCGACCGCGGTGTTGAGCACCGTCGGCCACATGGCGCAGATCGCGATGGTGAAAAGCGCGCCCAATTCAGAGGCTTGCTTGCCCGCGCTGAGAAAGAGCACTAATCCAAGCGGCAGCCACGCCAGCGGGGAGACGGGGCGGAGGATTTGAATGATCGGGTCAAACGTCTTGGCGAAGGGCTTGGACAAACCCAGCATGAAGCCGACCGGCGTGCCCATGATCAACGCGATGGCATAGCCTTTGGCGACGAGGACGAGCGAATACCATGTGAAGCGGAGGATCCCTTGATCCATTTCGCCGCGTTTGGCGAAGGGCTTCAAGACATACTCGCGGCTGTCAGACCACGTCTTGCCAGGCGAAGGCAGATCTTTCGACACCGTTTTGCTCAGGATATGCCAGGCGAGTATCGCGAGGGCGAAGCCCACGATCGGGAGGATGAGCCAATCAAGTTGAAGTTTTTTCATGGGATCTGTGCGCTGCATCCACAAGTTGTCCGCCGATGAGGGCCGTGTGATGGCGCGCCCAGGGGCGTTTCTCCCTCTCCCTCAAGGGAGAGGGAATTCGTGCTGGCGCGCTCAAACTGGGGCTTGCGCTCCGAATGGAACTAACAACTCGCGGACGAACTGGAGCCGTGCCCCTGGTCCCTCTCAGACCGATCGCATAGGTGTCGGTAGTTTTTTCAGGTGCGTTCATGATTTGTGTGTGTGCGCTCTCAACGACTGGTTGCTGACTACCGACTGCTGATCACTGATCACTGGTTTCATGGCTCACCCCTTCAGCGAATTCACCGCAAACCCTTTCGCGTAAGCCTCCAGATCGCCTGCCGGATCAAACTTCACGCCATCAAACATCGTCCAGGCGCTGTTGTCTTCGCCGCGGCTGGTGACGCCGATCTCTTTCATCGCTTCGAGATAAATGTCCGGCCGCATGACTTGTTTGGCGACGCCTTCATAGTCCGGCGCGCCCGTGACCATGCCCCAGCGGCGGAATTGCGTGAGCCACCACTTGCAGTAGGCGGCCTGTGGGTAGTTGCAGTTGCGCCTCGAGAAATGCATGTAGAACTCGTCTTGCATCGTCCGCCCATCGCCGTAATCGAGTTTGCCTTGAAGCCGTCCGAGAATGATCTCCTTCGGGCAATTGATGTAAGTCGGCCGGGAAACGATTTCGCACTGTTCGGGACGATTCTCCATGCTGTCCAGCCAGACGCTCGCTTCATGCAGCGCCTTGAGGCAGGCCTTGACGGACTTCGGGTTCCGCTCTGCGAACTCGGCCGTGAACGCGCAAGCTTTTTCCGGATGATCCTTCCACATATCCTGCGTGGTCACCGAGGTGAATCCGATCTTGTCCGCGATGGCGCGCGCGTTCCACGGTTCACCGACGCAAAAGCCGTCCATCTTTCCGATCTTCATGTTGGAGACCATTTGCGGCGGCGGAATCGTGATGAGCGAAATGTCTTTGTCCGGATTGACCCCGCCCGCGCCGAGGTAATAGCGCATCCACATCGCGTGCGTGCCGGGCGGAAACGTCATGGCGAACGTGAGCGGCTCGCCCTTTTTCTTCGCTTCGGCCAGGAACGGCTGAATGGCCTTGGGATCGCCTTGTATTTTGCTTTTCCAATCGGCCTTCAAAGTGATGGCCTGGCCGTTGCGGTTGAGCAGCCACGGAATGATCATCGGTTTCTTCGGTGAACCGAGCAGCCCCATTGTGCTGGCGATGGGCATGCCGATGAGCATGTGGGTGCCTTGGTTGTCGCCCGTGGACAGGGAATCGCGAATGGCCGCCCAGTTCGCGCCTTTGGCCACGACGGAATTGATGCCATGCTTTTTGAAGAATCCCTTTTCGTGCGCAATGACGATGGGCGAACAGTCCGTCAACGCGATGATGCCGAACTTCATGGTGGACGTTTCGGGCGCATCGCTCGCATAGACACTTCCCCTCCAGCCTTTGGGCAGGCTGGCGAACAGCGCCGTCGCCGTCAGCCCCTTCGCCGTGCGACGAAAGAATTGGCGGCGGGTCAATGCAGGCGAAGGCGAACTGGATTTGACTGTCGGTTTCGTTTTCATACGCAGGGTTCAAGGTTCGAATCTGTTCAGTTAGATGGGGAGCGCACGCGCCTCGCGTGCCGTGGTCGGCGCCCTCGCCGACCACTCCAGTGCGTGTGACGAGTCACTGTCCAGTGACCGGCCCAGGCGGACCTTGCGACCGGCGGGGCGCCGGCCGCAACACGCGAGGGCGCGTGTGCTCCCCGAACCAGAAGAATGCATATTACGCTAAGTGTGAATCGCCACCGTCAGCTCAGCGCTCGACTCGAGTTCCTTCCTCGGAGTCTCGCTGGTAAGCTGCATGGCCTGGTGAAAAAGATCCGGGCGGAAGACTTCCGCACCGGCCTGGGCCGCGGAGCGATTCTTCACCGCGCCGCTGCTAAAAAGATTGCGCAGAATCCAGGCGGACTTCTCGGTGGAAGGTTCATTGGCATCGTGACGGGAGAACACGTGAAAATCGGGCAACGTTTCGACGCGGCCGTTTCCAAAATCAAATGCGCCCATCATGCTGCCACGGAGAGCTTCCACGCTCGCGTTGACGTATTTGGGATACGCGATGGTCGCGACGACTTGCTCGCGGTTTTCCATTTCATCGCAGAAGGCGCAGGCTTCGGTTACGGCCGCCACCAACGCCAGATGTTCCGCTTCGTGGTCCTCGGCGAATTGCCGGCGCATCATCAACACTTTTTCAGGATGCCACGGCGCAAGATCGATGCTCGTGGTCACGCACCAACCCAGGCCAGCTTGCACCGCAACAGAATTCCAGGGTTCACCGACGCAATAGCCATCGAGGTTTCCCGACTTGAGATTCTCGAACATGGACGGCGCCGGCACCGTTACGATGCGCACGTCTTGATCCGGGTCGATGCCGCCCGAAGCCAGCCATTGGCGCAGGAGGAAATTGTGCGAGGAACTGGGGAAGACTACGCCCAAGGTGTAAGTCTTTTTCCCGCGCGCGTGCTCGATCTCCTCGCGCAGCGATCGGGCGTCGCGCACGCCGCGCATCCAGAGATCGCTGGAGAGCGTGATCGCGTTGCCGTTCAGATTTAGCACCAGCGCGGTAAGGCATTCGCAAGGAATCGAGCCGAGCCCGAACGTGGCCGCGAAGGGCATCGCCGCAAGCGCATGCGCCGCGTCCAGCTCGCCGTAAATAATCTTGTCACGAATCGTCGCCCAGCCGACTTCGCGGCTCAGACGCACGCTCAAACCGCGCTTCTTGAACAAGCCCAATTCGTGCGCCATGATCAGCGGCGCGCAATCGGTCAGCGGCACGAAGCCCACGCGCAGCGGCTTCACGAGCCGCCGGTTCGTGGCTGAAGGTGTCGCTTTCTTGTTCATGCACTGGCGCAAACGGTCATCGCCAGCTTGCTTAGCCGGGGCGATGCCAGCGTGCCTGGAGGCGTGGACAAGGTGTTAATCGCGTCGATGAAGGAGATTCATGAACGGCACAAGCCCTTGGGGACGCAGCCGAATGCGCCGCGAGGTGGAACTCCGGGACAAACCGGTTCTCCTCCTTTTCCCGATGAAAACAGACTGCCTCCCGCGGTTTGGAAGCAAAACGAAACGGGCTGGACGCCACGAACGGCTGTCGGCTTTTGGACAACTTGCTTAAGAACGATTCAGTCCGGGTCGCAGTTTGTGCTCTGATCTTTCTCGCGGCACGAACCTGGCAGGGGTGCGCTGCGGCGCAGCCGATTTCTGCGGTTGTGTCGGCGAGGCAGCCTGCCCCCTCTGGTTCACAACCCGTGCGGACTGCTTGGAATCCGTGGATTCTGCGCCGAGCCGCACGCGCGGATTGGCACGCCGATTGCAAAGCAGCCCGTTTGGCTCAAAGCCAACGAAAGAAGTTCCTGGATGAACCAACCTCTGGATAGCCGGCAGTTGCGGGCCTTTGTGATTCTCGCGCAGACGGGAAGTTTCACGGATACGGCCAAGAAGCTTTTCTTGTCCCAGTCCGCCATCAGCCATTCGATCAAGTCTTTGGAAGAAGACGTGGGATGTCGCCTTTTAGACAGGATGGGCAAAAAGGTCGTGCTGACTCAAGCGGGCGAACAGTTGTTCCATCACGCGCAGAAAATATTGCAGGAAATGGGATCGGCCCGCTCAGCGCTCCAACATCTCGGCAAGTGGGGCAAAGGACGTCTTCGCCTGGGCGCGAGCAGCACCGCTTGCCAATACATTCTGCCGAGCGTGCTGCGAGAATTGAAACAAAGCTTTTCCGAGACCCACATCACGATTGAACCGGGCGACACCGAGGAATGCGTGGATCTCCTGCACGACAACCGCGTGGATTTGGTGGTGGCCATGCAGCCCAAGCACGGCTCGCCGGTTAAGTTCATTCCGTTGTTCACGGACGAACTGGCTTTCCTGACGGCGCCATTACACCCCTGGGCCGTGACGGGACACGTCGTGCGCGAGGAAATTCCCCGCCAGAATTACGTGCTCTACAACAAAAACAGCTACACGTTTCGATTGATCGAGGAGTATTTCCGCGAGGAAGAAATGGTGCTGAACACCGTCATCGAGCTGGGCAGCATGGAAGCGATCAAGGAACTGGTTAAGCTCGGCTTGGGCATCAGCATTCTTGCGCCATGGATCGCTCACCGGGAATGGGAAGAAAAATCCCTGGTGGCGATGCCGCTCGGCCGGCGGAAATTGAAACGCCACTGGGGCGTCCTCCATCGCTACGGCAAACGCTTGAGCCTCGCCGAGGAAACTTTCGTGGGCTTGTGCCGGTCCGTGACCGCGGAATTGAGCACGAACTTGCCCTCGAAGCTCGTGGCGTAGTCGCGGCCCGATAGGACCTCGAGCCGACGGGGGTATCAACAGGAGGTAACAGAGCGAACGGAGGGAGAATAAGATCGAGTGGAGCCAGCGGCCAGTGGCAACTCAATCCGGCTCACTTTGTATTCGCGTTCATTCGCGGTCTCGCAAGCCCTCCTCCTCGAACGCCTCCTTCTCTGTGCCCTCCGTTCCCTCCTGTTGAGTCTGACCGGTTCTTCCGGCTGAGTGATCAGAGAATGATCAAAGCAATAACCCAAAGGCCAGCGAGCAGGAGGCAGCCGAGAATTGTCTGCCAAAGCGGCTCTTCTGGGGTTTGCGGATGGGTCCGGGATTTCGAGCGGGATGTGTTTTGAGTTTTCATACGCGGTCCATCCTACCGCGCCGGGTCAGACAACGGCGGTCCAGCCCCCGAACAATTTTTGAGGACAGATTTGGAAGAAAAAGGCATCTCGATTGCTACAGCAGCGCCCGTAACAAACCGATCACGCCGACGCTCAGCGCCGCCAGGGAGTCCCCGGCGATCAGTCCTCCACCAATCAGCGAGGTCGTGCTCATGTCCGCCGGAATCTCAATTTTGGATTGGTCCGACTGTCCGAGCGCCCGCCGCCGATTCAAGAAGGCTTCCAGAAGCGAACTGACGATTCCTCCCAAAATCCACCACACCGTCGTGATCAAGTTGACGAAGCCGCCGAAAGAGGACGCGTAGGGGCTGGGCAGGACGATGGCGTCCAACGCAAAGTCCGTGACCGCTCCCGTCTTGCCTGACCGAACGAAGGTCTGGTACTTCGAGCTTCTTTTGATCAACTTCCGCAACAGTTCCGTGGCGAATCCGATCCCGATGCCAATCAGCAGCCCTTTGATGATGTACGGCTGCGGGTTGGTCAGTCCTTTGAGAACGCCGACTAATTTGTAGGTCATCGCGGATTGCCACTGCTGAGCGCCCTCCGTGGTCGGATTGCTGAACGTATCGATTTGCAGGACCGGATAAGCGTTCATGAAAACCTTGGCCAAGCCCACGGCCAGGAGTGCTCCCATGAAAATGCCGATGGCTTGGTAGCGAAACTGAATCAGCCGATTGGATCCCAGCCGCCAGCCCGTCGAACGGTCCTGCTGCATATCGACGCCGACGCCGCACCCCGCGAGCAGGATGGACGCGCACATCAATCCCACACCCGGATCGCGCAAGCCAACCAGCGTCATGAGGATGACGGAAACAACAAAGGCGCTGGAGATCGGATTCCAGTCGGAGATACCGGTCGAAATCCCGTTGACGAGAACGAAAATGAAAATCAAGCCCACGGCCATCGCGACAAACAGCAGCGGCTGTTGGAGAATATTGCTCGCGACGAGGATTAACGCGATACCCCAGGCCGCGACCCATGCAACCAGCCGCACGGTGTTTACGCGCTTCCAGTCGGGAGTGGGCTCCACTGGCTCCTGCCCCCTTTGCGTCAGCCGCTGGAAAGCTTGATACGCGATGACGGCCAGATCGACAATCGCCGCACCCAAAATAGTGCCCAAGGCCAGAATGAAACCGATTTTGCGGAAGGGATCGTTCTCACCCAGCCAGCCAATCGTCCGCAGCCAGGGAGTGATGCTGTAACCGATCAGACCAACGACGAATGCCGGGATTGCGATCCGCGCGCCCACGATCATGCCGGCGCCGATGGTGGACGTGGAAATGCCGAGCGCTTCGATGGCCGAGACTTTCAACGTGGCAACCCCTCCCAGAAGCCCGGCCAGCGTTCCTCCGCCAAGTTTGCGGATCGATTGATTGAGCAACGCTTTGTCGGTGAGCGCGCGCAAAATGTTCGCAACCGCGAAGCCGGAGGGATAGGTCAGTTGCATCCGGTCCACCAGGATGGGCGTGTAAAGCATGCCGACGCCGATGCTGAACATGCCAATGCAGATGAAATACAAAACCATCTTCCAGACCGGCGGCTCGGGAAGACCGAGCCAAACCATGGCTTGCAGCACGACACCCATCGCAGCCATCTGCGCCACGGACGCCGCCATGGTCTGCATGTAATTGGCGCCGTGCTTTCCTTCCGGCCCGTAGCCGTAAGTGACGGCGCTGCCCAGAATTCCGGCCAGTACTTGTCCGCCCACGAAGAAGCCCAGCGAGAAGTTCATGAACGCCGCGGAGATGCCGCCGAGCGGTCCCAAAACAAAAATCGCCACGGCGCCAAGCATGACGTAGTAAGCGCGCGAGCCAATCGGCGGGAGGAAACGGTGCAACTTGGAAGGTGGCCGTTCGTGCAAGGTCATCGTCAGGTGCTGACTTGGTTTGTAACTGAAGAAACGAATCAAAGCCATGAAATACCCAGTGCAGAGCAGCCGCAAAACGCATCTCAACCTTCAATCCATGGTCCGGCGGCAAGTAGCGGCTGCCAACGTGCGGCTTGCTGTGCCAATGTCTGGCCGCTAAATTCAACTCATGAGCACGACGAAGGCAGAACCGTTGCCCCTCGAAGTCGGCCAGCTCGGCAATTTCGAGGCGCGGATGTTGCGGAGTTTCCGAGCGGCAGTGGACGACTGGGATGAGGTCTGTTCAGCTCTCGGCGCGTGGGAAGCGCAACATCTTACGAGTGACGACGCGACGCCAGCCAAAGAACACCACCGGATTTGGGTGGCAGAACTGCTCTCATGGGGCCAACACCTCCAGCGAGTGACAACGCATTCGGCGTTCCCTGACCAAGCGCTTAGCGCGCGAATCAATGCCCGGCTGCGCCATCTGCAGGATAAACTTTCCGTGTGGCACCGCGACATGGCGCCGGAAGAAGAAGATCGAATCCTTCGAGCCGCCTTTCCGTGAACCAGGAACTGGAACGGCTCCTGGCCGTAATAGCTGCGCGCGACAACGCTTCGCTGGCGCAGTTCGCGGAAGCCGACAAGGAAGTTGAGCGGCTTCTCAATCCGATTCTGGAGCGACTTTCCCACTGGGCGCGCGGATTTCCTACGAGCTTTGCAGACCCGATACCGAACTTTTCTAAGAGCGTGTCCGAAAAGTGGGGCAGGCTTCCAGCCTGCCGGTTCACGGGGCGTCCTCGCCTCGTGTTTCAGGCGGCAAGATGCCGCCCGAACCGGCAGACAAGATGTCTGCCCTACATTCTCGGACACGCGCTAAGGGCGAACTGGCGCCCGCCCACTTTGCCACCCTCTGCCTGAATTGATCCATGGAAAACTTCACGCTGACACTCGGCCACTCGCCCGACCCGGACGACGCGTTCATGTTCTACGCGCTCGCCAAGGAATTGATCCCAAGTCACGGCTTCAAGTTTCAGCATGTGCTCCAGGATATCCAGACGCTCAACGAACGCGCCCGCCGAGGCGAGTTGGACATCTCCGCGATCAGCATCCATGCCTACGCGTACGTGAGCGATCAATACGCGTTGCTCCCCAGTGGCGCGAGCATGGGCGACGGGTACGGCCCGATGCTGGTCGCGAAAACCGCGTTCTCCAAACAAGAGATCGCACGAAAAAAAATCGCGGTGCCCGGCACGATGACAAGTGCCTTCCTCGCGCTGCAACTCTGGCTTGGCAAGGCGGCTTCCGAATTCAACTTCATCGTGGTGCCGTTCGATCAAATCTTTCAAGCGGTGCGTTCGGGTCAAGCCGACGTCGGCCTGATCATTCATGAAGGCCAGTTGACCTATCGAGATCAAGGCCTGCAATTGTGCCAGGACTTGGGCCTCTGGTGGGGCCGCGAGAACGACGGGCTTCCCCTTCCGCTCGGTGGAAACGTCATCCACAAGCGCTTTGATCCGGCGACGCGCAAGCTCATCTCGGATATTCTGACCGCCAGCATCCAGTATTCGCTCGCGCACCGAGCGGAAGCCGTGCAGCACGCGTTGCAATTCGCGCGGGACATGGGGCGCGAGTTAGCCGACCAATTCGTCGGGATGTACGTGAATCATTGGACGCTGAACTACGGCGAGAAGGGCCGCGAATCGATCCGGAGATTTCTGACGCAGGCCTACGAACGCCGTTTGATCCCGCAGTGTCCGGAGCTGGAGTTCGTGAGTTAGGGTTTGCAGCGGGTCTTTTTCTCTCACCACTAATGGACACTAATAAACACTAATTGGGAACTGCCGAGATACTTGAGTAAACACCTGATCGGCCAGTCCGAATCGTTTGGGATTAGTGTCCATTAGGGGTTAACTCTTTTTTACCGATCAATCGTTCTTGCCCGAGAAGAAATCCTTCTGAATCTTCTCCAGCGTTTTCTTGGTGTCTTTGTATTTCGCGTTGTCCGGAACAAAGAAAGCCGTCCACGCCGGGCGTTTGGGCATTTTCTCGAAGCACTCGAAGAACGGCAGGACGCCCTCGATGGCGCAACCGGCGCTCAGCGCGTTGCGGACGCCGAGCCGGAGTGATTCATCCCATTCCTTGGGCGTCAGAAGATTGTTGATCGGCGCGTGCTTGCCCTCCGCGTTGACGAGTTTCGACTGATACTTTTTGAAATGGCCGAGATAGAAGTGGGCAAGATTGATCCCGACCAGCGTGCCCACGATGGAGTTATAGTTGCTGTATTGCTCGTTCTTCATCTCCTCCGTCCAATAGCGCTTGTCGGTGTCGTTGGGCAGCGGCTTCAACTCCCGTTCTCCGCTCTCCTCCGCAAGGCTGAGAATGTATTTCTGAAAGTAGCCTTTCTGGATCTTGTCGATGGCCTTGGCGTGCGCGACACGATTGACCAAGTCATCGAACCCCTCGGAAATAACGACCTTGGGCAGGGGCTTCGGATCCTCTGGCACCTCCTCCAACCTCACAAACGGCAGGTCGTCGATTTCTACGGCAATGGGATCGCCAAAGGCGACTTCCTGGTATTGCGGTTTAAGGGCCCGCTGGAGGTCCCGTCCGAGGCTCCTGGTTTTGAGAGGATTCGTGTTGTATTTGAAGTCGTCCGAGGCGTCCGACTGGGCCAAAGCGGGTGCGCAAAGCCACGTCGCGACGCCCCAACTCAACAGGGTCAACAAGGCAGGTTTCATGGGTCAATTCTCAAAGACAACGCCCTTGCGGGCGCTGC
>JACPRI010000115.1 GCA_016190065.1 Verrucomicrobiota bacterium | reverse complement strand
GTCATTGACGATGCAAAAATGCAGTTGTTCCGTGTGTGTAGCAATGGCGTATGTCTGCGGCGCCGCATCGGTTGACTGCTCTTTGTAGCCAGCGCAGCTCCGAGGCGAATCAATAAGCGCTTTGTTCTCATTGCAGGAAGGCCGGGTGAAAGCCCGGCCTTCCTGTTTTTCTCGGCGAGTGCCAAGGAAGCAATCCAGAGATCCCCATTGCCCTTCAAACGTCGATGACATCGCCGGGTTTAACAATGGGCGGTGGAGTTGTTGATGCCGTTTGTTGTTTGCGCCTCAACGCCACGATGAGCGCCACGCACCCGGTCCAAGTCGGCAGCATATCCACGATCGGAATGAGTTCCACCAGGAAGGTCGGAAGCAGCATCGGATGAAAGCCGATCAGGTAACTCACCGCGATCAGCGTAATCAAGTCGATGATTTCGTCAAAGAAAGTCCAGCCCAAGGGGCCCAGGAGCACTTGAATCCCGTCCGCCGCCAGAGCCACAACGAATGCAAGCACAACGCGGCCAGGGGTCAGAACCGGGGTCCTAAAGAGATTCATCGCGGCATTCAATCGCTCTCGCACTGGCATTCACCGGGCAGAAGCTGGTTTTCTATCCGAAATCGCCCTGAGCGACGCGGACTAAAATAGTTCAGGGTGGCGAGGCTGACAATGTTCGATCTCCGTTTGGCAACGCACCGAAATTCCTCTGCTTTTTCTGCTCGAACGGCGGCAGGAAAACCTGCAAGGTTGCGCACCTATGAAACCGTCTTCTCTCAAATCAGCCATTTCACGTCGCCATTTTCTCACTACGACCGGCGCCGCCATCGCCGCGCCACTGATCATTCCCGCGAACGCTCTGGGCCAGCCAGGCCGTCCCGCGCCGTCCGGCCGCATTGTCATCGGCATCGTCGGCTGGGGCATGCAAGGGCCGCACAACACAAGAATGCTCATGGCGGAGAAGGATTGCCAGGTGATCGCTGCTTGCGACCTGGATAAACGGCCGCTCCAGCAGGCCGTCAATGCGGTCAACCAGCATTACAAGAACAACGACTGCAAATCGTACCACGATTATCGGGAGATGTTCGCCCGGCAGGACATTGACGCCGTCATGATCGCCATTCCCGACCACTGGCACGCGCTGGCATCCACGGAAGCGGCCAACCAGAAGAAAGATATTTTTGGCGAGAAACCTTTGGCGCGAACGATCGCCGAGCAGCAGGCCATCGTAAGAGCGGTGCAGAAAAACCAGCGCATCTGGCAGACCGGGTCGTGGCAGCGCTCCGAGGCCCACTTTCACATGGCGTCGGAAATTGTGCGCAACGGGCTGATCGGCAAAGTCACGAAGGTTGAGGTCGGCTTGCCGGGCGGTCACGTCGATTTCAAGAGAACCAAAGACAAGCTGTTCGTTTCCGATCCCCCGCCGGAACTGGATTATGCCACGTGGGTCGGGCCTTCACAGTGGATGCATTACATTGAAGGCCGCGTGCACATGAACTGGCGCTGGCATTACAACTTCGGCGGAGGCCAGTTGCTCGACTGGATTGGACATCACTGTGATATCGCGCATTGGGGTTTGGATTTCGACAGCGCCGGTCCGACAGAAGTCGAAGGCCAGGGTGAGTTTCCGCCTCGCGACGCCGTTTGGAATACGGCCACGAAATACCGTTGCGAACTGAAGTATCCCCAGGGCGTCGCGATGACCATCGCCGGCGGCCACAGCGATATTCGAAGCGGGACCAAGTGGATCGGAACGGACGGCTGGGTGTGGGTAGATCGAGGTGGATTCGAAAAAGGCTTCGATGCCTCGAATGCGGAATGGAAGAAGTGGAGAGCCGTGCCGGACGACGTCCGTAAGATCAAACTCTACGAATCGCGGAATCACTGGCGCAACTTCGTCGATTGCATCAAATCGCGGAAGCCCACCATCACGCCGGTCGAGACCGCGCATCACTCGGCCATTCCCGGCCATCTCGGCCTGATCGCAATGTTGACGGGCCGCAAGATCAAATGGGACGCCGCGAAGGAACAGATCATGGGCGACCCGGAAGCGAGTGATCTGCTGACTCGAGCGTATCGCTCACCGTGGAAGCTGGCCTGATCAGATTTGGGATTCGCGCTGCGAGCTAACTAATCAGAACATCAACCGAACGTTTTGCCGCCCTGATTTCTCAGCGTAGAAAGGGACGATCCCCTCCAAGGACGTGAATCGTGTTCTCGATCACTTGAGAAATCTCCGTGCCGTCGGCGGTGTTGATCGCGTATTTGATCTGCATTTGCATCGACGGCTGCATGTCGGGGATGCGAAGCAAGACTGATTTTCTATCGGCTGACACCGTGACCGAGGTCACCTCGACCGGATCGCGTCCGGCCACTCCCTTTTGACTGATCTTGAAGTCCTGCGAGCCGTAGCTGGCCGTGCGCTGGTAAGTCCAACGGCTCACGGCGTAGTTGTCCGCATCACCGGCCGACTTGGGGTCCAACGCGCCGGTGAACGTGATGACCAGGCATTCCCTCGTCGCGTGCAACGCGACGGGCGCATGGACGGACTTGCCCGTGTATCGAATCCGGTAGAAGCCCCCGTGTCTCGTCTTGTTACTGGACCATCCGAACAAACCGCCGACGTAGAGCTGGCCATCGCCCGGATGAAACCGGCCGCGCATGATGCCCGTCGGTGTTTCGGTTATCGGCAACTCGACCAACCCGCCTTGAAGCCGGCCTCCGACGCGCTCATGAAGGACGTTGAAAATTCGGCCTGTGCCGTAAGACAAACTCAATAACGCGCCCTTCAACGGACCCCATCGATCACTCGTCACCCATAATTGCTCGGCGGGTGAGCGGTCGAACGTTTTGTGGATCCAGAGCACCGGCGGCTCGAAATCATCCGGCTTCCTGCCTTCGTGGTAACCCATCATGTTTCCGTAGAAGGCGCCGGGCTTGATCCAATTGATCCGGTTCTGCGGCGTCCAGTGCCCTTCCTGATCGCTCAAGACGAAAGTGCCGTCGTCGTTCACGCAAACTCCGTTCGGCGCGCGGAATCCGCTGGCCACGATTTCCGAGGTCGATCCGTCAATGCTGACTTTGATCAAAGTGCCGTGCTGCGGGACCAACGCATCCTTGGCGTGGCGCGCGGCTTTGGCGTAGTAGAAGTTGCCCTCGCTATCTGTCTGCAAGTCCATTGCGAACTCGTGAAAGTGTTCGGTGACCTGCGCGTCGTGGTTGAAGCTCTCGTAGAAATCCGTTTCGCCATCGCCGTTCAGATCTCGGAGCACGGTGATCTGGTCGCGGCAGGTCACGTAGATTTTCTCATCGACGATTTTCAAACCAAGCGGCTGGAACATTCCGCAGGCGATGCGCTTCCAGGTAAACGAATCAGACGAGCCTCCCAAACCGTCCACGATCCAGACATCGCCTTGCCAGGTGCAAACCGCCGCGCGGCGGCCATCCTTGAAGAAATCGAACCCTCCCACGCGCATCCAGGAGCGGTAGGGATTTGTCGTTGGCAGCGCGATGCTTTCAACGACATAAGGACCAAGACTGCCACCAATCAATTCCATCCGGGTCGTGATAGTGTCCTTCCATTGCGCCGGTCCGCCTCGGGTCAATGGCATCAGGTCAACCGGAGCGTCTGAGCCGCGCAGGAGATCAACAAACGGTTGCGTGGCGGTCTCGTCCGCCACGTTGCAAAACAGCAATTTCAAACGCACCGGTTCCACGCCGGACGCAATCCTCAGCCGCAGATCGCCCTCCGGGGTCGTCAACCATTTCAAGCCGCGCGAGCCGCCGAGCACGGCTACAGCCGTGGTGCGGTCTCTCGGCGAAGCATTAGTCGTCGGGCCGGCTTCAGGTGTTCCGGAAGCGCTGCGAATCAGAGCAATCCCTTCGGGGGCTGCCGGCGACCTTTCCAGGTTTGCCAGGAACTTCGTCTGCCCCGGAATTCCGCGCGCCACCTGCAGAATCAGATCTTTCGGTCGCGGCCCGATATTCAAAATGCGCGTCAACGCGCGGTTTGAATCCGGCCCTTCCGCGCCGGGCGATTCGAGAACCGGCGTGCCGCCGATCGTGTAGGAGAGCACGACCCGATCGCCGTGGACATAGAGTCCTTTCCACCGCCCCCACTCTCGCGGCATTGGACCGTAGCGATTGCCGTCGCGGCCAACGAGTCGCCGATCCTCGAAACCGCCGTCAGAGCTGGCCCAACCGGGCGCATCTGGATTACTGAACGCGACATTGCCTCGGATCGAAGCATGCACTTCGTGCTGGCCATTGAACGCGATGTTCTTCCAGTCAATGAACTCCGGGCCAGTCCATCCGGCGGCATAACGCAGCGTGTCCGTTTCAAAAAGCATGAATTCACGGCCCTGCGAAACTCCGCCCGGACCCGGATCGAGGCGGATGGCGATGCCTTTGTTCGCGATATTGCCGCGGGCGACCTCCAGCGTGGCCGAAAGGCTCGGCCCATAATCCATGTCGATGTATTCTTTGCCAGTTGGACCCCTGCTCGCGGTCGGCAATTGCGCAGCCAGAGGGTTGCTGCCGATCACCAGCCAGAGAAGGGTCGCGGCCATGAATCCTATGGAGTGCGGCACTCCCGTCTGCTCCTTACACGGATCTCGGCTGCCAGACACCGCGTGGCCGTTGAACGTCGTGTTTCCCCTCACCCCAGCCCTCTCCCCAGGGGAGAGGGAGGCCGTTGTCGTCGATGGTTCGACGGTCCAGGCGCGCTCGACTTCTTGCCGCGCAGACTCGGATTCGCCCTCTCCCTGAGGGAGAGGGCTGGGGTGAGGGGAAACGCGACATCCGGACCGAAACGTAGCCCTGACTGGAAAAGATGAGTGTAAGGTGCAGACTGTGCCGCTTTCGGCCGTTCCCCGCACGCGGGCCGAAAAAGCCCCAGTGGGCTGGCGCACGCCCCAAAGCGAATCATGCTTCACGGATTCTCTCCGCCTCCCAAATCCTTGCGCAAGGGAGAAAAGTTTCCGTCTTCACAACAGCGGACAAATCCTTCGGTCACTGTCTTCAACTCTTCCCAGCGGGCGCGAATCGCCTTCGATTCCTGTTTCGTAATGGAATTGTCCGCCGCGGCCGACGCGATCACCGCCAGGAGATCGGCAAACTCCTGAACGATCTGGTTCGTCGCGGGAATCAGGAAATGGGGATGAGGCCAATTGGATTTCGGGTTTTTGATGAAGAAACCGCCGGCCCGCTCGCAAATCCATTGCACGACTCGGGGGTCGTTTGTGCAACGCACCAGGGCCTCTATTCGGTCGAGCGGATTGGACGTGCCGCTGCCGGCTTCGGCGGGCTCGGCCCATTTGTAGATCAGCGAAAGCGAGAGGCCCATGGCGGCTGCGATTTCCTTGGCGTTCCCGTCTCGCAGCACTTCGTGCAAGATTTCGTGGGATTGCATGAAGCGACATTGAGCAGGAAAAGGGGCGTTGGCAAGGCGGAAGCCGATGAAGACAATTGACTTTCACTTCGATTTTTCCAATCTCATCTCAACGACCGTGGTGAACGATCAACAACAAAGGACTCGGACGTGAGATCGTCCCCTCTCCCTTTTCCCTCTGCCCTCATTCCGGCGCACCGCTGCCGCTTGAGGACGAATCAGGGGAGGGTCAGGGTGAGGGTGGTTCGCTTTGAACTCACGAACAATTAACCCGTAGAAAGGATAACGTATGGCCTCGATGCACGAAGTGGATTACAAGATTTACGGCGACGACATGCAGTTCGTCGAAGTCGAACTCGACCCGCAAGAAGCCGCCGTCGCGGAAGCGGGCGGGATGATGTACATGGAGGATGGGATTGAGATGGAGACCATTTTCGGAGATGGCTCGCAACAAAAGAGCGGATTCCTGGGCGCGCTGGTCGGCGCGGGCAAGCGATTGCTCACGGGCGAGTCGCTGTTCATGACCGTGTTCCAAAATCGAGGCGCCGGAAAAAAGAAAGTCGCTTTTGGCGCGCCGTACCCCGGAAAAATCATCGCCGTTCATCTGAGCGAAATCGGCGGCGAATTGATCGCTCAGAAAGATTCCTTTCTCTGCGCGGCGAAAGGCGTCACGGTCGGAATCGCGTTTCAGAGAAAGATCGGCGCGGGCTTGTTTGGCGGCGAAGGTTTCATCATGCAGCGATTGCAAGGCGATGGCTGGGCCTTTATCCACGCGGGAGGCACGCTCCTGCAACGCGATTTGGGGCCAGGCGAATCGTTGCGTGTGGACACGGGCTGCATCGTGGGGTTCCAGCCGACGGTGGATTACGACATTCAGATGGTGCGCGGCATCAAATCCATGCTGTTTGGCGGGGAAGGCTTATTCTTCGCGACACTTCGAGGCCCGGGTCGTGTCTGGCTGCAATCGCTGCCGCTGAGCCGGCTGGCGGATCGCATTTACGCCGCAGCGCCGAGAGCAGGCGGGGCAGGACGCGAAGAAGGTTCTCTCCTGGGAGGCCTGGGGCGGATGCTGGACGGGGACCATTGAGTTTCACGGTTCACTTCAGTCCAGGTCGTTTAGCGGGCGACTGATAGTCCCGATGCCAATAGAGCTGCCAGAGACTTTCCAGCGCCACGGACTGCGCGTGGCCGTCGAAGAAACTCACATTGACCGAGCCAGGAAGCAATCTCTCGGGCGGATGTTCTCTCGGGACAGGCTTCACGCCCGGTCCATGCCGTGGAATGCTCATTGCCGCCATGCCCGCGACCGTGCCGAGGAGTAGATCTCGCGGAGGAAGATCAGTGGCTTTGGGGAACACAGCCTCGCACACGGCATCGGCCAACACGGGGCTCAGCGCCGGATGTTCGACCTGCGTTTCATTCTGGTAGCTTGATGCCGGTTCCCCGTTCGGGCTACTAGGACTAGGCGACCAGCCGAACCAACCGTTTCGCGCGTAACTGGCCAGAAACCATCGATGCAGGATGCGTGGCGTTGTGTTCGGCCCACTTGTTTCGGCTGGATTGGGCAGAATAAAGACCGCCGATTTCCCCATCACGCGGATTCTGCGGATGGACGCAGAGGCTGGATTGCAGCGCCTTAACTGCAAAAACGAGTTGGAGGGCTTGCCAAAATAATGCCTGAACACAGCAATTTAGGTGAAGCCTTCCCAGCCCTGAACCGTCGAAGATGAGTCGTTCGGCATCTGAGCACGATGAACCCGTTTTTACGCAAGCGCGCATCCAAGCATGTAGGGCAGGCTTCCCGCCTGCCAACGCCTTCCGGTTTCGCACTAACGCTCATTCTCCTCGCTGCGGTTGCCCTTTCCGGCTGTTCGACTGCTCATTACCGGAAGTCGGCCGACCGCGAGGCGGCAAAAATGATCGCCGAAAAAGCCCCCGCTGTGCCGAACATGGATCCGGCCTTCACGATCGAGCAGGACAAGAAAATCTTGCTCGAAGGCTATCCGACAGCCACGAATGAAGAAGCCGCGTTTGGCCCGGACAAAGCCGTGGAGGTGGGTGCCTCCATGATTACGTTGGACGATGCGTTGAGCCTTGGCGTCAAGCACAGCCGGACGTACCAAAACCAGAAAGAACAAGTTTTCCTTGAAGGATTGAGTCTCACTTTGGCGCGTCACCGGTTCACGCCCATCTTCTCCGCCGGCGCAAGCGAGACCTACCAAACTCGCGTCCTGGCCGTGGAAGAGGAAATCGAGCGGTTAACGGGCACGCAATTGGTTCGCGAAACGCAGGTCGTGCGCGAGCAACAGCACAGCTTGAGCGGGCGCGGCAACGTGGGCGGAGATTTGCTCCTGCGGACCGGCGGCCGTTTGGCCGTGGATTTCACGACGGACTTCCTTCGTTTCCTGACCGGGGATTCCCGCTGGGCGTTGTCTTCCCGGCTGGGCGCCAGTCTCACGCAACCGCTGCTGCGGGGCGCGGGCTACAAGGTCACGATGGAGAACTTAACGCAGGCCGAGCGCAACTTGCTCTATGCCTTGCGCGATTACGTTCAATTCCGCCGCGAGTTCTCGGTGGACGTCGCCACGAGCTATTACCAGGTCCTGCAAAACAAAGACGAAGCGCGCAACGCCTGGCTGGGCTACCAGAATTTCAAACAGAACGTGGAACGGGAAACGGCGTTCGCCGCCGAAGGCCAGCGGACCCAGACCGCGCTCGGCCAACTGCAACAAGCTGAATTGAGCACCGAGACGCAATGGATCAACGCGGTGCGCAGCTACAAACAAAGCCTCGACCAGTTCAAGATTCTCCTGGGCCTGCCGACCGACGCCCGCGTGGTGCTGGATGACCGGGAATTGGAGCGGCTCCAGATTATTCATCCGAATATCGAGGTGAACGAGGCAGTCAAAACAGCGTTGGAAACTCGACTGGATTTGCAGAATGCGCGCAACCGCTTTGAGGACGCCGCCCGGAGAACCGGCGTGGCGGCCAACGCTTTTTTGCCAGACTTGAATCTCATCCTGCGCGGGGACATCGATTCTCAACCCGGTAACCGCCCGCTCGCGCTGGATTTTGAGACCGCCCGCTGGACCGTGGGTACGGATATCAATTTGCCGCTCGACCGCAAGGCGGAGCGCAACGCGTATCGGTCTTCGCTGATCGCTTACGAACGCGCCGGGCGCAACCTCCAGCTTGCGGTGGATCAGATCAAACTTGAGATTCACGATGCCTGGCGGGCGCTCGACCAAGCCAGACGGAATTATGAGAACAGCGAGATCGGTGTTAAACTCAGCGAACGCCGCGTGGAGGAACAGGAGCTCTTGACCGAGCTGGGGCGCGGCATCGCCCGGGACCTGGTCGATGCGCGCAAGGATTTGATCAGCGCTCGAAACCAACGGACCAGCGCGTTGATCCGTCACACCTTGGCGCGGCTCCAATTCTGGCGCGACATGGGCATCCTTTTCATCCAGCAAAACGGCAAGTGGGACGAGGTCAAACAGGCGCAGCGTGGTGAGAACGGAGTTGAAGGTCCCGTTGAAACGTTGAAGCGCTGAAGCGTTGCAACAACCGAAGCAGTTAATCATGGCGACACTTTTGTCAGATCAAATTCGGAGCAGTTCTGAAGCGGTGCGGCGCGATCACCTCGCGAAGCAGCGTCCCTTTTGGGAACAACGCTGGCTCTGGGGAGCCGGAGCGATTGCGCTGATCCTCGCACTCTACGGATGGCTTGGAAGGCCCAAACCCGACGCGATTGGCTCCACTTTCGTCGCCCGGCGCGGCCCGCTTCAGATCAGCGTGTTGGAAGGGGGAAGCATCGAGGCCCGCGAATCGCAAGAAATCCGGTCCGAGGTGAAAGGACCGCAAGGCACCAAGATTCTCAGCATCGTGGAGGAAGGCTATCTCGTCACGGAGGAAGATGTCAAAAACGGCAAGATCCTCGTCGAATTGGATTCTTCCGAAATCAAAGACCGCATCGTGACGCATGATATCCAATTCCAATCGACGATCGCGTCCCTGATCGAGGCCCAGCAAGCCTACGACATCCAACTGAACCAGAACAAAAGCGACTTGAAACTGGCGGAGCAAAAAGTCCGCTTCGCGCGGATGGATCTGGAGAAATACCTCGGGGATAAGGTGGCCACGGAAATCCTGTCCCAGTTGCACCTGGAGGATGGCAAGACGTCCGGGCCGAGCCGGCGTGGAAAGGGGACCCCCGGTCTTTCCATTCAACCGATGTTGTCGAGCACGCAATTGGTTGCCGCCTTGACCGTCAATACCGGCGCGGTGGCGGGCGCCGAATCGCCGCTCACGACCCGCACGAACGCCGGCCCTGACTCGATCCTCCCTCCTCCCATGACGTTGGATTTTTTCGCGCTGGAGACGGAAGCGCTGGACCTCCATTCCTTAACCAACACCGTGGTGATTGATTTCAGCAAATACGCCAAGGCGGAGTTGCTCGGCGACGGCTCGGCGCAACAAAGCCTTCGCAAGCTCGAAGACGACCTCCTGGTCGCGCAAAGCGAGCTCAAGATGGCTGAGACCAAATTCGCAGGCAGCGAGAGGCTGCGTTTGAAGGATTTTCTGACCAAGACCGAATACGAGAATGACAAGCTCACCGTCGAAAAAGCCACGCTCAAAGGCAAGACGGCCAAGACGGCGCTGGACTTGTTCATCAAATACGAATTCACCAAATCGGCCGAGGAATTCCTCTCGAAGTACGACGAGGCGTTGCGGGCCTTGGAGCGAGCGTGGAAAGAGGCGGTTTCCAAGCTCGCTCAGTCGCACGCCAGGTTGCGCAGCGCCGAGGGCCGGTATCGCATCGAGGAGGCCCGACAGAAGGAGCTCTACGAGCAATTGAGCAGATGTGTGATCCGCGCGCAGAAGTCAGGATTGGTCGTTTATGGCGGCGGCGGTGACCGGCGCTTTTATTACGGCGAAGAACAAATCCGTGAAGGCGCGACCGTGCGCGAGCGGCAGCCCATCATCACGATTCCGGACATGACCCAAATGGCGGTTCGCGTGAAGATTCACGAAGCGCAGATCAAGAAAATCCAAAAGGGCATGGCGGCCCGCATTCAGATCGACGCGTTCGCGGACCTGCGATTGAGCGGCGAAGTTTCCAAGGTCGCGGTGCTGCCCGATTCACAGGATCGCTGGATGAACCCGGACATGAAGGTTTATCTGACCACGATCGAAATCGACGGCGCACACGAATGGCTCAAGCCCGGCATGAGCGCCAAGGTGGAGATTCTCGTGGATCAATTGGACGACGCGGTTTACGTGCCCATCCAGGCGGTCGTTCCCAGCGCGGGCAAACATCTCTGCTACGTGGTGAATGGCAGCGAACCCGAGGTTCGCGAGATCGAGATTGGCCAGTTCAACGACGAGTTCATCGAGATCAAGAAGGGATTGAAAGAAGGGGAGCGCGTTTTGCTGCGCGCGCCGGAGGGAGCCGAACCGGAGAATGAAGCCAACGGGAACGCTTCGGAAACCCCGCCTGCAGATCAGCCGATTCAGAAGCGCAACAACAAAGATTCAAAACTGCCCGGCGCCAAACCTCCGAAAGAG
>JACPRI010000114.1 GCA_016190065.1 Verrucomicrobiota bacterium | reverse complement strand
GTCCGGAACGCGGACGATGACATCTCCCACCGCTTTCCTGTTGCGTCCGGGGTGGACGTGTTGGTGAATGGCGTGGCGTATGCGGGCAGTGAACTTCGAGTCACGACCGACACCTACGGCGAGCCGGTGCAGGCGTTGACCGGTGAGCAGGTCAAGGCGGTGCGAGCCGAAGTGCTGGCGCTGCCGCCATTGGAAGCGGGCCCGCCTCAATATGGCCTGGAGGTTCCGGAACTGGGGTCGAACGAGGTCACGATTCGCTGGAGCGGCATCGGTGGCGTCCTGGAAAGCACATCCAGCTTGAGCGGACCTTGGGTGCCCGTTCCCGGCAGTGAAAGCGGCGAAATCACTCTCCCAATAGCGAGAGC
This sequence comes from Verrucomicrobiota bacterium, assembly GCA_016190065.1. Taxonomy (GTDB): domain Bacteria; phylum Verrucomicrobiota; class Verrucomicrobiia; order Limisphaerales; family SIBE01; genus VHCZ01. Next base: position 10,533 of record JACPRI010000114.1, on the reverse strand, counting down.
CCAAGCTCAGTTCTTCCGTGTCCGAACCCAATAAGGCACGCGCCGCAGGGATCGGGATGAAGCTGGCCAGCAACTGAAGTTCGCGCTCGGATTCTTCGGAAGGGGTCGGGTTCATATGGGGAGCCTGGCCGTTTCGGCGTACCTCGCCTCCAGGTAATCGCGCAAGGCGACCGCGTTGTTGTGATCGACATCGCTCGCACCGAACACGAGCGTCACTCGCCCACGCGCAGCCGCGCTGAGGATGGGCAGCGTGACTTCGGGGTGGGCGTCCAGTTGCGCAAAATATCGCCCCCGAAATTCTCGCCACTTGTCCGGTTCATGCGCGAACCATCGGCGCAATGCATCGCTTGGCGCGGCATCCCTTAGCCAGCCATCCAGGCACAATTCCGTTTTCTTCAGCCCGCGCGGCCATAGCCGATCCACGAGAAATCGGACGCCGTCCTCGGCCGCAGCCAGTTCATAGACTCGCTTCGTGCGGATCGGCATGCTCAAAGCCGGTTTGGAACGTTCATCTTGCTTCAAAGTGCGGCTGGGGCCACGCCTGAACGGCTCGGATCCATCCTCAAAAAAATCTCGTGGCGTTCCGGTTCAGCGAGCATTTCATCCAGCACCGGATACAGCATCCTTTCTTCCTTTCGATTGTGCGCGCCCAGCAGAGACGCGAACGCGATCTGCACCAGCTCCGTCTCGGTATCGACTCGCGGCAGATTCTCTTCAATCCTGGCGAGATATCGCCGAAGGTGCCGGTGCTCCCAGCACATGAAGCCGGTCGGACTGCCGGGCCGTTCGCCAATCTTGGCATCGAAGGCGGGAAACAAAACTTCCTCCTCCCAGAGGATATGGTGTTCCAACCCGGCCTTGAACTCGGCGAAGAGCCGGCACGCTTCCTGGAAATCGGTTGCTTTCCGCTCCTGGAAACGGTGAAACAAATCATCGAGACGTTGATGGTCTTGACTGTAATATCGCGTGACCGTTCGTGTTTTCATTCCTCAGGCTTACGATCCGTCCGGCTTAGGCCTTCACTGCCGAAACTTTTTGATGAAGGCGATGAGGGCTTTGATCTCATCCGGATCCAGCTTCTCTTTGAAGGCCGGCATCGTGTATCCGCCATCCTTGGCTTTCTTGCCTTCCAGAATTTGCTTTTCGATTTCGGCATCAGACACCTTGCTTTCTTTCAGGTCTTTGGCGCCGAGTTTTCGGCCCACGGGCGTGCGGGCTTTGCCGTCTTTGCCGTGGCAGGAGGCGCACTCCTTGTTGAAAAGATAGGCGACTTCGTCTTGGGAAATAGCGGCGTGGCCAAGCGTCAGGCTTCCGGCCAACGCGATGGCGCAAAGGGTTCGTCTCATAGGATGGCGATCTCAATGTATGGCATCACGCTCTAACGGCAATGAACATGGCCGCGGCCGGGCCTATCAGCTTTGATACAGGTCAAAGCACGTTTGAAATCCCGTTTCGGCCAACGCCTCAGAATCAGAGCGGGCTCTGCCCCGGAGTCCCGCTGGTCGGCGACGTGCAGAACAATTTTTGCAAAGAGTTCGGCAATTCTTGATTGGCGCCGAGCGACCTCCATATCGCATGGTCGCGGCAGCCATGACAGCGCTCTTACCGATTCTGAACATGAGCCCGGCGTGCGTCGCTCCAAGAAACAAGACTTGTTTGATACGCATCAACGTCCGTGAGCCACTTTGCCGTTACGTTTTCGACCAATGAGATTTGAACTGTTGCTACTCTGCCTCGCCACGAGTGGGGCTTCCACAATAGCCGCGCTCAGCCAAACCAGCTTGAGTCCGGCGCCGGTTGCGGGCGGCGCCACCCTCGATGCCACCATTAGATCTGGCCAGGTGGTTTACAACCAGCACTGCGCGGCTTGCCATAACTTTAACGGCGATGGCAACGGCCCTGCCGCAGTGTGGCTCTTTCCCAAGCCGCGCAACTTCAGCGCCGGACTGTTCAAGATTCAATCCACACCGTCAGGCTCGTTGCCCTCGGATGAGGACCTGTACGAAAGCATCACCCGCGGACTGGGCGGAAGTTCGATGCCCAGCTTCACGTATCTCAGCGAGAAAGAGCGCCGGGACGTCGTGCAGTACGTGAAGCATCTCACGGCTGAGACCGAGCCGGATGGGAAGCGCACCAACAAGTTCGATGAGGCGAAGCAAAAAGGGCAGATCGCTCCGCCGATTCCGGTGCCGCCGGAGCCGCCGCTGACTCTGGATTCGATTACGCGTGGCCGGGAATTCTTCACGCGTCTGCAATGCGTCGCCTGTCACGGTGAGACCGGCGCCGGGGATGGCCCCTCGGCGCTCACCTTGAAAGACCACGAAGGAATCCCGGTCCTGCCCCGCGATTTCAATACGGGTGCCTTTCGGGGTGGAGCGACCGGTCGTGACCTCTATCTCCGCATCGCAGCCGGCCTGGCGGGCACTCCCATGCTGGCCTTCCCCGACGATGTCCTTAAACCGGAGGAACGCTGGGACCTGGTTCATTTCGTGCAATCGCTGCGCCGGAAGGACGTCGAAGTGAATGACATTCTCGCTCCGGAGGATGGGCTGATCAAAGTGTCGAAATCGCGGAAGGCGCTGCCTCTGGATCCCACGCACCCGGATTGGGAAAGGATCGAGGCGGCGCGCGTGCCGTTGAATCCGCTTTGGCCCGAACCAGACCCGATCCCGGCCGTCGCCGTCCGCGCGCTCCACGACGGCAAACGAATCGCCTTGCTGCTCCAGTGGCGCGATGCCATCGCCAACGGCGCGCCGGTCCGAGTTCAGGACTTCCAGGATGCGGCGGCGCTGCAGTTCTCGCTCCACGGCACCACACCATTCCTTGGCATGGGCGACTCCAACAACGCTGTGAATATCTGGCAGTGGAAAGCCGGCTGGCAGGAAGAGACGGATGGACGACGCCAGGACGTCCACACCGAATATGCGTCGATGCACGTGGATCTTTATCCGGAGACCACCTCGCTGTATCGCACCGCGGAGGCTGCGGGCAACCTCCTCTCCCGCATGCATTCCTCTCCGATCGAAGACGCCAACGCACGCGGCTTCGGCACCATGAAATCACAGCCGCCCAAAAGCCAAAATGTCCAGGGCAAGGGCGTGTGGCGCGACGGATTCTGGAATGTGCTCTGCGTGCGCGAACTGAAGTCGAAGGACGCGGAGGACGTGAGATTCGCTCCCGGAAAACCGGTGCCTGTCGCGTTCGCCATCTGGAACGGCCAGCAGCGTGACCGCAATGGGCGCAAGGTAATCAGCAATTGGTTTCAACTCATCCTGGAATGACGAAGGCCGAAATCCGAATGACGAGAGAATTCCCAATCCCGAATGTCGAAGTCGGCAGACCGTCAACGAACCGAGCCTGGCACAGGTTGCTCGGCGTGATCCGCCGTGCAGGCGACGTAGCGCAGACTTGTAGTCTGCCGTATCGCCGACTTGCAGTCGGCAGGGCGTTGAAAGTTCCGAAGCGCTCGGGTTTGGCGATGCGCTGCAGGCTGCAAGCCTGCGATACGGCAGATTGCAAATCTGCGCTACGAGTTCATGCGCCGCTCCAATTCGTGCTTCGTCATTCTCTCGTGCTTCGTCCTTCGGAATTAGTCATTCAACCGCTCCCACGCTCCCACGCTTTTACGCTATGACGACCGATCATTTCTCACGCCGCGACTTCATCCAACGCAGCGGCCTCGTCGGCGCGGGCCTCGCCGCCGCGCAAATGTTGCCGCTCCGTTTTCTGCAAGCCCAGGAAGCCGTTGCGAATCCGTTGGCGCATTATCCGAATCGCGGTTGGGAAAAGCTTTACCGCGACCAATATGCGTATGACCGCTCGTTCTCCTGGGTTTGCGCGCCCAATGACACGCACAATTGCCGCATCACCGCGCACGTCCGCAACGGAGTGATCATCCGCATGGGCGAGCAATACGATGTCGGCAAATACGCCGATCTCTACGGCAACAAAGCCTCGTGGAACTGGGGCAACCGCCATTGCGCCAAAGGCTATACCTTCCATCGCGTGCTCTACGGTCCGTATCGGCTGAAGCATCCGATCGTGCGGCGCGGCTGGAAACGCTGGGCGGACGATGGTTTTCCGGCTCTGACCAAGGAACTGCGCGCGAAATACAAATTCGACTCGCGCGGCACAGACACCTTCGATCGCATTGCATGGGATGAAGCTTTCACGCTGATCGCGAAAGGCCTGAAATCCATCGCCACTCGCTATAGCGGCGGCGCGGGCGCCAAGTTGCTGGCGGAGCAGGGCTATCCGCCGGAAATGATCGAGATGATGGAAGGCGCAGGTACGCGGACCATCAAAACGCGCGGCGGCATGGGGCTGCTCGGCGTCCTGGGCAAGTACGGCATGTATCGCCTGAATAATTCCCTCGCCTTGCTCGACGTTCATGTGCGGGGCGTGAAGCCGGAGCAGGCGAAAGGGGGACGCAATTGGTCCAATTACACCTGGCACGGCGACCAGGCGCCTGGGCAACCTTGGGTTCACGGCCTGCAGAATTCCGAGTCCGACTTCAACGACCTCCGTTCCTCGAAGCTGATCATCATGAACGGCAAGAACCTGGTCGAAAACAAAATCACCGACGCGCACTGGTTCATCGAGTGCATGGAGCGCGGCGCGAAGATCGTCGTCATCGCGCCCGAATACGGCGCGCCCTCCACGAAGTGCGATTACTGGATTCCCGTCCGGCCTTCGACGGACGCCGCGTTGTGGCTGGGGGTGACGCGGTTGATGATCGACAACGGCTGGTACGACGGGACGTTCGTGAAGCAGTTCACGGATTTTCCATTGTTGATCCGCTCGGACAATCTCAAGCGCCTGCGGGCCTCTGAAATCTTCCCCAATTACAAGAGCACTTTGTCGGCGGACGGCCCGAGCAAGAAGGTTCAGGGTCTGACGGACGAGCAGCACGCGAAGTTGGGCGATTTCGTGGTCTGGGACGCGAAATCGAATTCACCGAAAGCCATCCATCGCGATCTGGTGGGCCAGACTTTAGCCGAGTCCGGCATCGATCCCGTGCTCGACGGCACGTGGAAGGTAAAGCTCACGGACGGAACCGAAGTGGAGGTGAAGACGGCGTGGACGCTCTACCGGGTTCATTTGAAGGATTACGATCTCGCCTCGGTCTCTGAGATCACCGCCGCGCCCAAGGAACTCATTCAGCAACTGGCGAAGGACATTGCGACCATCAAACCGTGCTCCATTCACCAGGGCGAAGGCATCAACCACTGGTTCCACGCGACGGAAGCGAATCGAGCCGCATATTTGCCGGTGATGCTCACGGGCAATATTGGGAAGCCGGGCGCCGGTTGCCACGGTTGGGCCGGCAATTACAAAGCTGCTCTGTTCCAAGGTTCGAAACTCACCGGTCCCGGTTTCAAAGGCTGGGTAGCCGAGGATCCGTTCCATCCGAATCTCGATCCGAAAGCGCACGGACGCGACGTTGAGGCGCACGCTTACACGAAGGACGAGGAACCGGCATACTGGAACCACGGAGACATTCCGTTGATCGTCAATACCCCCAAAGAAGGCCGCAAAGTGTTCACCGGCAAATCGCACATGCCGACGCCGACGAAAGCGATCCTGTTCACGAACGTGAACCTGATCAACAACGCCAAGTGGGCGTACGGCGTCATTAAGAACGTCAACCCGAAGATCGAGTTGTTGGTGTCGATCGACATTCAGGCGACGGCCTCCGTCGAGTATTCCGATTTCGCCTTGCCCGCCAATTCCTGGGTGGAATTCCAGGACCTGGAGATCACGGCATCGTGCTCGAATCCGTTCCTGCAAATCTGGAAAGGCGGCATCAAACCGCTCTACGACACGAAGGACGATCTGACCATTCTCGCGGGCCTGGCGAACGGTCTGGCGAAGGTGACCGGGGACAAACGATTCCGCGACTACTTCAAGTTCGAGCACGAAGGCAAACGCAGCATTTACATCCAGCGTTTGCTCGATACGTGCACGACGACGGCGGGCTACAAGTTGGACGACATTATGGCCGGCAAATACGGGCCTCCGGGCGGATGCTTATTGAATTTTCGCACTTACCCGCGCATTCCGTTTTACGAACAAGTCCACGATCACTGGCCGTTTTACACGGACACGGGCCGGCTTCATTCCTACAGCGACGATCCCACCGCGATCAGTTGCGGCGAGAATTTCATCGTTCACCGGGAAGGTCCAGAAGCCACGCCGTATTTGCCCAACGTGATTGTCAGCTCGAATCCGTGGGTGCGGCCGAACGATTACGGAATTCCTCTCACGGCTGAACATTGGGACGAGCGCACGGTGCGCAACGTCAAGCTGCCGTGGGCCGAGGTCAAGGGCACGAAGAACTTCCTGTGGCGGCGCGGATTTCAGTTCTACTGTCTCACGCCCAAATCGCGGCACAGCGTGCATTCGTCCTGGGCGAACGTCGATTGGCACCTGATCTGGAACTCGAACTTTGGCGATCCCTATCGCATCGACAAGCGGCTCCCCAATGTGAGCGAGCACCAGATTCATCTGAATCCGCAGGCCGCGCGCGACCTTGGAATCAACGATGGCGATTACGTGTATGTCGATGCGAATCCGGCGGACCGGCCGTATCTGGGCGCGACGCCATCCGACCCGTTTTACAAGGTCAGCCGGCTCATGTTGCGCGTGACGTACAACTCGGCGTATCCGTACCACGTCGTCATGATGAAGCACGGGACGTTCATCGCCACCGAGAAGACGGTGAAGGCGCAGCAGACGCGCCCGGACGGGTTGTCGCTCACGGAGAATGGATACATCTCGAATTTCCGCTTCGGCTCGCAGCAATCGATCAACCGGAACTGGCACATGCCGATGCACCAGACCGACACGCTCTTTCACAAGACCAAAGCATTCATGGGATTTCTCTTTGGCGGCGAGGCGGACAATCACGCCATCAACACCGTGCCCAAGGAATGTCTGGTCCGCATCACCAAAGCGGAGGATGGCGGTCTGGGCGGCAAAGGCCCGTGGAAGCCCGGCACCAACGGTCTGTCGCCCGACGCCGAGAATGAAGTGATGAAGAAATATCTGGCCGGTGGTTATGGCACAGCCGGCGCACCAACCAAAGCAGGCTTTGAATGAGGATTGCTGACATGAAAACGAACGATTCAACGGCCCGGACGGCGTCGAATCAGGGACCAAAACCGAGAGAGATGACGCCGAAGAATGGCTGCGACGACGCAGATGAACAAGAGACCAAAACGTCCAAACCACGTTGGAGTGCAACGCGGCGTGAGCCTGGGCCGCGCTGTCGCCGGCGGGGATTGGTTTGTGATGCGCCGCTGGGACTGAAAATCTAATATGCCCAAAGACGAATTTGACCCCGAAGATCCGATGGAACTCTGCGGCGTCGGTCTGGTCTCGGATGAGGACACGACGGACACGATGGCGGAGTGTTTTATCGAGGAGTTCATGCGCCTGGGTTACAATCCCAAGCAGATCCTCGCCCTGTTCCGCAACCCGTTCTACATCGGCGTGAACATGGTGCTGCAAAATCGAGGCGAGCCCTTCGTGCGCGAACGCATCGTCGAGGTGTTCGCGCGCTGGGGAAAGGCCGTTACCTGGTCGAATCAAGCCTCTATTCCCCTCACCCCGGCCCTCTCCCGCGGGGAGAGGGAGAACGCTTCGCCACCAGTGGACCATCTGGCGGCTGCTTCTGGTTCCCCGACGCTGGAATCGATATCCCCTCTCCCTGAGGGAGAGGGCCAGGGTGAGGGGGAACAAGGCGCTCTCGATCTTGGTGTCTCCGAATCCGTCCAGGTGATCGAAATTGACCCCGGCGCAACGGACCCAATGGGCGGCGCGATTCCCAAGTTAGATTGAGCAATCCCCTGTTTAACGATTTAACGTTTTTAACCTTTTAACCAGCGAAGCATGAGCAAAGTTCTAAACTGGCAACTCGGCCGCGACATGGAGTATCCGTACGACGCGGCGTTTCCCAATTCCCAATTCGCCTTCGTCTTCAATCTGAACCGCTGCATCGGCTGCCAGAGTTGCACCATGGCGTGCAAGTCCACCTGGACGTTTTCCAAAGGACAGGAAAACATGTGGTGGAACAACGTGGAGACGAAACCGTACGGCGGTTATCCGCAGCACTGGGACGTCAAGCTCCTTGATCTCCTCGATCAGGCCAATCCCGGTGGCCAAACCTGGAACCCCGACGCGTCGGGGAAAGATCTCAAAGCGCCCTACGGCCAGTTCAAAGGCAAAACCATTTTCGAAGCCGCGCAGACGAACGTCAGTCCCGAAGGCGCACAACGCGCGCTGGGCTATTTGCCGGCCGACGAAGAATGGTCGGCGCCCAATCGTTACGAGGACAATCCGACCGGCGGACAGAAAGGGCAGAAGGGGCAATACTTCACGGGCGGCGAAACGCTGCCGCAGCACAAAACCTGGTTTTTTTATCTCGCGCGCATCTGCAATCATTGCTCTTACCCGGCCTGTCTGGCTGCCTGTCCTCGCAATGCGATCTACAAACGGCCCGAAGACGGAATCGTCTTGATCGATCAGGAGCGCTGCCGGGGGTATCGGAAGTGCATGGAAGCTTGCCCGTACAAGAAGAGTTTTTACCGTGGCACAACGCGGACGAGCGAAAAGTGCATCGGATGTTTTCCGCGCGTCGAAGGCCGAGATCCGGACGGCGGCGGCTTGCCGATGCAAACGCGCTGCATGGCCGCGTGCGTCGGCCACATTCGCTTGCAGGGCCTGGTGCAAATGAACCCGGATGGCACGTGGAAAGAAGACCGCCATCACCCGCTTTATTATTTGGTGCACGTCGCGAAGGTCGCGTTGCCGCTCTACCCGCAATTCGGCACCGAACCAAACGGCTACTACATTCCGCCGCGCTGGGTGCCGCGCGGGTACTTACGGCAAATGTTCGGGCCGGGCGCAGACGCCGCCGTCGAGAAATACGCCAATCCCGATCGCGAATTGCTGGCGGTTCTCCAGTTGTTCGGCAAAGACGCCCGGATGTGCTTCCGCTACGAAATCAAAGAAGGCCCGAAGGTCTTCGAAACGGAAATTCGCGGCCAGAAGTTCGAACTCTTCAACGACACTGTCATCGGCTACGGCAAGGATGGGACGAAGATCATCGAAACCACTGTCGAGGAACCGTTGCACATCCGAGGAACGCAGCATGCCAACTCCATTTGAGCCAGCGCGGAGTGCGGAGCGCGGAGCGGGGAGCGAGAATCCGCAATCGGTGTTCTCCAATTTCAAATCTGGAATCCGCAACGAGCATTCAGGCGCTGACCGTGCCGCGCACACTCCACGCTCTGAACCAAAGGAATCCGAAGTCCGCACTCTGCAATCCGCAATTGACCAGTCGCTGGCGCGCTCGTTCCTTCACCGTTTCCTGGCGAAAGCCTACGAGTATCCAAATGAGGAAGGTTGGACTTGGCTCGCGCAACCCACGGTCCAGGCCGCATGTTGGTCTTCGGTTAAGGCGTTGACTCACCACAATCCCACCCCTTCACCTCTCCCAGGAGGGGAACTCGAAACCGGCGCGACAAACGAAGGTCCCTTCCTGGGAGAGGATGGGGGTGGGTTCGGGGACCCGATGCGCGATCGACAAACCGTGGAAGCTACCGGCGAAGCCACGTTACGTGCCCGCGCCGGCGATTTGGTCCGGCAATTGCAGCTCCGGAACTTCGATCCATTTCTTCAGGATTACATCGCGATCTTCGGCCACGCGGCGCGCGGGTCGTGCCCGTTGAATGAAATCGAATACGGGGACCTGAAAGCCGATCCGTTGTTTCAACCGCATCGCCTGGCGGATCTCGCCGCTTACTACCGTGCGTTTGGTCTGGAAATCACCGAAGACGCGACGGAGCGTCCCGACCACATCTGTGTGGAGTTGGAATTCATGTCGATGCTCGCCGCCAAGGAAGCCTGGTTCCTCGCTCATTCCAGCCATATTCCCTCTCCCTTGAGGGAGAGGGACAGGGTGAGCGTGAAGGTGTCGGGCAATTCAACGACGACGGAAACTGCCACCGCTCCTCCCTCACCCCGGCCCTCTCCCGCTGGGAGAGGGAGAACAGCCCCTGAAGTCCGCGAAGAATCCGAGACTTGCTCCCTCGAACTCGATGTGGACGATTCAGAGTTGTCTTTGTGCCGCGAGGCCCAGAAGGGTTTTGTTCGCGAGCATCTGGGCCGTTGGACGCCGGCGTTCGCGCGCCGGCTCGCGCAGGTAGCCGGCCCTGGCGTCCTCGGAACTTTGGCCGAATTCACCCGTGAGTTCATTGAAGCGGAGTGTCGGCGATTCGAGGTCGTCGCCGGAAGTGAAGACCTGTTGTTGCGTCCGGTGGACGAAGCGGATGAGAGCCTCTGCGCAAGCTGCGGCATCCGCGGCCTGCCGCCGGGAGCGATCAGAACGACAGTAATGCCTCAGTTATTCCCGGGAGGCGATCCTTTTGGGTGACGCCTTTTTTGCTTGCGTATTATGTATGTTATGTGACATACATAATACATGCCCGCTCGCCCGCCCTTTGATGCTGCGCTCCGGCAAGAGTTCCT
>JACPRI010000111.1 GCA_016190065.1 Verrucomicrobiota bacterium | reverse complement strand
CCCCTCACCCCGGCCCTCTCCCTGGGGGAGAGGGAGAGTCGGTCGCCGCTCCGTGGCGAGTCAGGCACTATTAGGCCCTCGCGAGCGCGTTTCGCCGCCTTGACCAGAGCGGGAGGCGGCATTGATGGCACTCGAACTTTCGAGGAGCGTGCGTTGGTATTCCCTCGCCCCGGGGGAGAGGGCCAGGGTGAGGGGGAACGCGGCGATCGCAAACCAGCACGCACAAACTTGCCCGGAGATTTGTCATTGAGCGAATGAGCTTCTCTTTATCCATCTTGGAAATCTCGGTCATCGGCGTCGGTTTGGCGATCCTTCTGGTGGATCTGTGGACGCCTGCTGCACAAAAGCGGAACCTGGGCTACGCCGCCGCAGCCGCCGTTGGAATCATTTTCCTGGGCAGCTTGTTGATGGACGCGACGACCCCGCAGCAGGCTTTTAACCGGATGTTCGTGCTGGATAACCTGGCGCTGTTCTTCAAACGGTTCTTTCTGTTTGCCGCCGTCGTCGTGCTGCTGATGTCGGTCGAGTTCGCCGACCGAATTGAAACCGGGATCGCCGAATTCTACGCGCTGATCCTGTTCGCGCTGTCCGGAATGATGTTTGCCGCGTCGTCCAACGATTTCATTCTTGTCTTTGTTTCACTGGAACTGATCACGGTGACTTTCTATGTCCTGACCAGCTTCCAGCGAAGCCGCCTTCATTCTCTGGAGGCCGGGGTGAAATACCTGATCCTCGGGGCGCTGGCATCGGCGTTTCTGGTCTATGGCATCGCTCTGATTTTCGGCGTGGCCAACACAACGAATTTCGGCGACCTGATGGCGACGCCCCGCGTCACGACGGCGAAACCGGTGTTTCTGCTGGGCTTGCTCCTGGTTTTGGCCGGCCTGGGTTTCAAAATCGCCGCGTTCCCATTCCAGATTTGGGCGCCGGACGTGTATCAAGGTTCGCCCGCCCCCGCGACCGCCTTTCTGGCGGTGGGCTCGAAAGCCGCAGGCTTTATTCTGCTCCTGCGCGTTCTGTTCAGCGCCGTGCCGCAAATCACGGTCGATTGGACCCAGCTTCTCATGGTCATCTCCGGAATCACGATCCTGTACGGAAATCTGTGCGCCATCCCGCAGCGGAACTTGAAGCGCTTGCTGGGCTATTCGAGCATCGCACACGCGGGCTACATGTTGCTCGGCGTCGCGGCCGTCAATTCAGCCGGGTCCTCCGCGATCTTGTTTTATCTCGCCGCGTATTTGTTCACGCTACTGGCGGCCTTCAGTGTGATTTGCGTGGTGATGCGCGGTGTAGAGGGCGACGACATCAGCGTCGTGGCGGGTTTGCACGAGCGCTCCCCCTTGCTCGCGGCCAGCCTGAGTCTGGCCATGGTGTCCTTAGCCGGGATTCCGCCGTTGGCCGGGTTTTTCGGAAAATTCCTTCTGTTGAAAGCCGTGGTCGAAAGCGGGGCAAGCCAGCCGGCCTATTATGTGTTGATTGCCGTCGCGATCGTCGGTGTGGTGATCTCCCTCTATTATTACCTTGGCGTTGTGCGGGCGATTTACTGGTCGAAAGGAACAGCTAACTCGTCTCGCATTGAAGTTTCGTTGCCCATGCGCGCGTGCTTGTATGCCTGCATCGCCGCGATGTTCTATCTGGGCCTCTTCCCGGATCGCCTGGTGAATGTCGCGCTGGAAGCCGTCAAAGTGCTGAAGCTCTGAAACCTCACCGCTTCGGCAGCTTCATCTCCGCCAGCAATTCGGCGAAACGCGGATCGGAACGCAGCGGATCGAACGTGGCATCGATGGGCAGTTCGGTGATGTACCAGGACCGATCGTTATCCGTCAGGGCCTGGCGCAGCCACTTGAGAGCTTCGTCGTACTCTTTCAGCGCGGTGTAGATGACGGCGACGTGATAGGCCGGGAGGTACTCTTGCTTTTGCCGGGCCTCCGACTGGAGATTGGCCAGTTCGATTCGGGCCTCGTTCGTTTTGCCCCAAGCCGCATAGACATGGGCCAGGCGCGCGCGGTAAATCAGCGAATCGGGGCCAACCTCAACCGCTTTCTTGGCCGCGCTCTCGGCCTGCTCGTACTCTCCCTTTTGCAGGCGCGCGTAAGCCTGACTCCAGAACGACTCGGGATAATTGGGATCCAGCTTCAAAGCGTTCAATTCCTGTTGAAGGGCCAGGTCATGCTGGCGTGCCAGCATGGTGTAGAAGGAACCCATGTGGTGGTGCGCCGCGGGCGAGCGAGGCGCCAGCTCCAGGAACCGGAGGCTCTCGATGAACGCCTCGTTGGTGCGCCCAAGCGTCATCAAGAAATGCGAGTAAATGTGGTGTGCATGGGCAAAACTTGGATTCAAGTTGAGCGCCCGCTTGAATCCGGCTTCCGCTCCCGCCCAATCCCAGTCCACTTGAAATTTCATCAAGGCCGACGCGATCTGGACTTCTGCGAGGGACTCGCCAGCGGCCAAGGCCGCGGTCAGAGCGCGCCGCGCCTCTTCGTTGGCCTGTTTCGGAGGCACATCAGGCTGGGAGAACAGATACGCATCAACCAGAGCGGCGTAGGCTGGCGCGTAGTTCGTGTCGAGCTGTGTCGCGTCTCGGAAATACTTGATGGCTTGAACGGTTCCTTCCCTCGACCATTGCTCCAGATAATGACGCCCTCGAAAGTAATTCTCGATCACCGCCGGGTTGACGTCGCGTGCGCCGCCGAGCCGCTCCCGGTCCTGGGGAGTCAGGGCGAGCTGAATCTGGTGGGCAATCGCCAGAGCGACCTCGCTTTGAAGCTTCAGCAGGCTTCCCTGCGGCCGCGTGTAGTTATCGGACCAGACTAACCGCTCGCTCAGGCCATGAGTCAGGCGGACCAGGATTCGCACCTGGTTGCCTTCTCGGAATACGGTCCCATCCAGGACGGCATCGACCGCGAAATCCCGGGCGATGTCCGGAATCATTTTCCCGCCCCGTTCCTTGTATTGCGCCACGGCCTGCCGGGAGTAAATCACTTTGCGGAAGGCCCCAAGCTTGCCCAGTTCGGAACCCAATAGCTCGGTCATTCCGACGGCGAAAAACTCCTGGTCCGCGTCCCTGGGCAAATTCTCGAAGGGCAATACGACCAGCGACTCGATCCGTTCCGAGGCTTGAACCGGCCAAAGCCGTTCCCGAAACAACAGCCACACACTCACCAACGCAATCAGGACAACGGCCAAAGCAATTCCCGCAGGCGAAAGTTTGAGCGTGGGGAGAGGCGGCTTCGGCCTGGCGGTCGCGGGAGGAATCGTCTCTTGCCACGGGAGGAGGATGCGGCAGATTTCCAGTGGAGCCATTACGTTCTTCAGCTCCGCCGGTCCCATCGAAATGACCTTCGCTTCCAGGTTATGCTGAATTTGCCGGGCGACATCGACCGAGATGCAAATGCCGCCTGGTTCAGCCAATGGCTCCAGGCGTGCCGCGATATTGACACCGTCGCCCAGAAGCTTGCCGTCCTTCTGCACGACATCGCCGACATGGATGCCGATGCGCACGTGGATTTGCTTCTCCGGCGGCACCGCAATGTTCCGCGTGGCCAGCGAGCGCTGGATTTCAATGGCGCAGCGCGCCGCTTCCAGGGAACTGGCGAACTCGACGAGAAACCCGTCGCCGGCCGTGTCGATTTCGCGGCCGTTAAACTTGGGAAACAGCTCGCGCAAAACGCGGCGATGCTCTTCGAGCAATTCGAGCGCGAGCTTCTCGTTCCGCTGCGTGAGCGCGGTGTAGCCGACCATGTCCGTAAACATGATCGCGGCAAGCTTGCGGTGCGCTGTCTCTTCTGGCGCCATGGTTAGTCGGGAGCGATCGGATTAAATCACTTGTCTCCGAGAAAAGGAAGGCGGATAAACGGCCCATGCGTTGCTTCCTTTCGGGTGTTTCTTCACTATCTCGCATCCTGCCGCAAGCCTTGACGCTCTTCGCTTTCATCGCGGCTTCGCGCGCCGCCTTGGCTCAAGGCTGAATGGCCGTCACAGATCACGCGTTCAGTTTGAGCGCGCAAGGCGGCAATTACTTGAAAAAGGGCGAATGGCTCGCCGCGGTCAGCTATCGCTGGCTCCGCGCCGATCACCTCTTCGTCGGCAGTGACGACTTCCCGCTCATTGACCCGCTGGAGCACCGGGAGTTTCATTTTATCGACGTCCACGCCGCGTACATGATGACGAAGCGATTCAACCTGCAACTCACGCTGCCCTTCAAGCACGCCGAGAGCTTCATGACCTACGAACATGACTTCAAGAATTACCATCGCATGACCGCCGGCGGCTTGGGAGACCTCCGGCTGCTCGGCCACTGGTGGTTGCTGGACCCGACCAAACAGACGGCGAGCACTGAGACCTACCAAAACATTGGCCTGGGGTTGGGCGTGCAATTCCCGACCGGCGATTACAAGGCCTCGGACATCGCCTATCGCGACACCGGTCCGGTGCTCCGTCCCGTGCATCCTTCGCTGCAACCGGGCACCGGCGGTTGGGGAGTCATTCTGGAAGTCGATGCTTTCCGGGAACTTTTCGAGAATGCTTTTGCTTACGTGTCCGGGTCCTACTTGATCAGTCCCCGCGAAGTCAATGGCGTCGAGATGACCATCGGCGACTTGCCCATTCCGGACGCGATCAACGATGGCACGATCACCTCGGTGCCGGACCTGTACGTCGGTCGGGCGGGTTTCTCGTATTCCATTTGGCCGAAGCAAGGGCTGTCGCTCAGTTTGGGCGCGCGCGTGGAAGGGATTCCCGTCCATGATTTGGTGGGCGGGAGCGACGGTTATCGCGGCGCCGGCTACGTGATCTCGATCGAGCCGGGCCTCGCCTGGAGCCGGGGCCGCAACACCATCGCCGTCAGCGCACCCGTGGCCATCGAACGGAATCGCCAGCAAACCGTTCCCAACCGCCGCGCCAGCGTTCATTACGGAGCAGACTTCTCCGACTTCTTCATCCAAGCGGCCTACATCCGCCGGTTCTAATCCGTCCGCTGGCCACCGCCAATCAATTCTCCAACCGGAGTAATCGCAGAAGTGCCTTGAACCTTGGATGCGTGCGGCGCAACGCCGACTCAGGAGAGGCTAAATCGCCACCTTCAGACCGGCAGCGCGGGCCAACACTTTCTGCTTTTCGTCAAACGTGACAAATTCATCGAGGCCCAGTTCGAGCGCAGCCGCAACATGAAACAGATCGGCCGAACGGCAGCCGACCTTCTCGTTGTGCGCGGCGCCAAGGGCCTCGGCGCGTCGATAAGCCTCGGTGTAGTTGAAAGCGGCATGGATGAGGAAGTCCTGGGAGTCGAGGTCCATTTCGATTTCCCGGAAGGCGCGCGAGCGATCCAGAGTCGTGATGCGTTTGCCCCAGACAAGCAGTCGGATGGCATTACGCACCTCTAAGCGATGTTGCGGTGTGAAAGGCAAAGCTTCCCGATGACGCCCCATGTAGCGGACGGCGCGATCGGTGCGGTCCGGCTCAGGCAAATAGAGGCTCACGATGAAGCTGGTATCTGCGTAAGCCTTCATGCTCAATAGCGAACCTGCATTGCTTGATCCAGCCAGCGGACGTCCTCTGGGCTTAAAGTGCGCTTGCCGAAGCGGGCCTGGATGCGGCCCGCGAAGTCCGGCAGCTTCACTTTGTGACCCTTGATGCGCGGCAGGACGCGCAGGAACGCCACGATTTCACCGTGACTGGTAATTGGCACTTCGCTCCCAGCGTGCTCGTCCAGCACTTTGTTCCATTGCTTGCACACTTCACGCACCGCTACACTTTTCATGGCGGACAATTTGTCAGACACGATTTGCTTTGGCAAGGCGCGCTCGGCAACAGGACACAAAAAGCTTAACTGCACTGCGTCAGCTCCGTGGAGCCGACAACGTCCGTGAACATGATGGCGGCGAGTTTGCGCTGTTCGCCGTTGAGGCTCATTTTTCCAAACCGACTCTCTTGAGTAGAGCCTTGAACCGCGGCTCGTCGCGAAGGTTCTTCCACATCGGCCACGCTTTGAGATCCGCAAGACCATCGGCGTGTTCTTCGACGGCGTTTTCCAGCCAGTGCAGGGCCTCGTCGGATTCGCCCAGCGCGTTGTGAACGACCGCCCGATCAAACGCCAGCTCAAATCCCTGTTGCGCCAACTCCTCGAGTTGATCGAGAACTTGGGACGCCTCATTCCTTCTGCCGGAAAGCGCGTAGGCGCGGCCGAGATAGGATAACCCGAACGGACTGTTTCCCACCACGGCCCTGGCGCGTTGCATCTCGCGGATGGCTTCGTCGAAGCTTCCCTTCTCCACGCAGGCAGATCCAAGCTGGAGACGGCCATAGGCAAAGTGGGGATCCAGTTCCAGCGTCTTGCGGTATTGAGCGATCGCCTCCTCATACTGGCCTTGGAAATGATACATGTCTCCGATGTTCACGTTGATGACCGGGGACAGCGGATCCAGTTCCTGGGCGCGCCTGATCTCGGCCAGGGCCTCGTCAAATCGGCCTCGTTCTCCCAGGTTGATGCCATACCAGAGGTGAATCGTCGCGTCGTTGGGATTCTCCTCGATGGCCCGCCGGTATTGGTCGCCCGCGCCGTCCCAGTCGCCTTCAAAGTCCACTTTGATCGCCGCGATCGCAGCGTGAGCTTCGCCCAGCGTGCGATCGATCTGGAGGGCCTTCGCTGCGGTCTCCAGGCCTTTCGGGAGAACGTCGTTGGACGGGAGCTTCGCGTATTGAGCCAGCAAAACATACGTGGAGGCCAGGCTGGCATAAGCGAAACCGAAGTTGGGATCCTCTTCGATGGCCTGAACGAAGTAATCCCTCGCGCGGTTGAGATCGTCGGCCGTTCGTTTGCTCCAGTGATGGCGTCCCTTCAAATATGCCCCATACGCCTGGAGATTGTCCGTCGGTCTTTTGTCGAGGCGTTGCGCTTCCGCGAAGCCAAGCTGGAGTTGCAACGCCTCAACGACTTGCTGGGCGACTCCGCTCTGGATGGCAAACACATCTTTGAACTCGCGGTCGTAATCCACGGACAACAAATAACCTTCCGTCGCCACGTCGATCAACTGAACCGTGATACGCAACTGGTTTCCCGCTTTGCGCACACTCCCCTCCAAAACGGCGCCGACCTGCAACGCGCGTCCGATCTCCGCCACGCTTTTGCCATCTTTCTTCACTTTCTCGGCCGAGGTGCGGCCAATGACCGTCAAGCTCGCGACTCTGGAGAGGCGCGAAGTCAATTCCTCGGTCATGCCGCGGGCGAAATACTCGTCGCCGGCGTCCGGGCTGAGATTGTCCAGCGGGAGCACGACCATTCGATGAGGATCGAGCGCAGCCCGCGCTTTTCGGGTCGGTGCCTTGAGGGGCACAGACGATGTCGCGGGTTCGCGCCGGCCCGTCGGCGCCATCTTGTAAACCGCGATCGGGAACCGGATGTTCTTCAACTCCGGTGTGCCGAGTTTCACCAGAGGCAAGTCGAGCTTGTTTCGCACCTGCTCGTAAACTGCATTGGAAACGCAAATCCCGCCGGGCTCGGCCAAAGGCTCCAGACGCGCCGCAATATTGACACCGTCGCCCAACAACTTGCCATCCTTCTGCACGACGTCGCCGACATGGATGCCGATGCGAACGTGGATTTGTTTTTCCGACGGCGCCGCAATGTTCCTCGTGGCCAGCGAGCGCTGGATTTCAATGGCGCAGCGCGCGGCTTCCAAGGCGCTGGCGAACTCGACGAGAAAACCGTCGCCGGTCGTCTCGATTTCCCGGCCGTTGAACTTGGGAAACAGCTCGCGCAACACGCGCCGATGCTCTTCGAGCAATTCGAGCGCAAGCTTCTCGTTCCCCTGGGTGAGGGCGGTGTAGCCGACCATGTCCGTGAACATGATGGCGGCGAGTTTGCGCTGTTCGGTGCCGTTCATAAGCAGCTTCCCTCGGAAGGTTACGCTTCCGAGTAGGCGCGCAGGAAATCTTCGCGCGGAATGCGTGCTTGCGTGCAAATCGTTCGCAAAGTCGATCCTTTGATGTGCGGGTGGTTGGGCATCGTGAGTGGTGTCCGCGTGCCATCAGCATTCTCACGGACCATGGCAATATGTTCGCGTTCCTGCACCAACCGAAACCCCAATGCCTGGAGTGATCGTACAACCTTCCTCTTAGGCGCATCGACCGGAAATCTAGGCATGCATTTCGGCGATGAATGCTTCGAGCACAGTGGAATCTTCTTCCACGGATTCCGGTCCAAAGGTCTTGCGATGAAATCGGACGGCGGACTTGCAGTCGGCCAATGCATCTTCGTAGGTATCGCCTTCGCCGACCACAACGCCTTTCAAACCCAGGGGGTAGGCCACATAACCATCGGGGTGTTTTTCAACGACGATTTTGAGCGTTTTCATAATTCGAGAGTATCACGCCGTTGAATCCTCCGTAAAGCTGCCCGCCTTGTCGTGGCTCTGAGCAGCCACGGAATGGTTCAACTCGCGCTGAGACAACGGACGGTGTTCTTCGAGCAATTCGAGCGCAAGCTTCTCGATGCGCTGCGTCAGCGCCGTGTAACCCACCATGTCCGTAAACATGATGGCGGCGAGTTTGCGCTGTTCTGTCCCTTCCGAAGGCATTACAGAGATGTTAATCAGACCACGCACCATAATGGAACTTTGAATTTGGCGCGGTGATTTGCCGGGACGCACGTTGACACTGCCAACGGTAGGGCGGAGCTGCCGCTCCGCCTAGATTCATTGAAAAGCATGGCCATCGGTGCGTCAGACAGCGCGAGAGTTGGGCAGACCGGCAGGTCTGCCCCACCGTTCTTGGTAGCAGTGTCAAGATGCGAGGCGATTTGCCGGCGGATTCAATTGACAGAGCCCTCCCGCACAGGCTTAATTCCGGCGCAGCGTCAACCGGTGTTCGGATGATGAACCGTTCGACTTCAATCCCAAATCATTTGCCATGACCACCACGTCAATCCCCAGTTCAATCCTCTTAAGGACCGCCAGTTTCGCCGTCGCGTTGGTGGTGTTGTCTTTCGCCCCCAAAGTTTCGGGGCAGGGCTGAGTGCCGTCCCGGCATATGGGGCTCAGTTTGGGCGCCCAAGGCATCTCTTATCTCGAAGGCCAGAAATGGGACGTGGGCGTTTCGTATCGCTACCTTCATTCAGACAGGATTTTCAACGGTTCAGACGACCAGCCGCAGTTGAGAGACTCGTCGGTTTCTGACATCCATTCGTTTGATCTGACCGGAACGTATGCCTTCACGAAACGGTTCAGCCTGAGTTTGACCCTGCCATTCCTGCACGCCCAGCACACCAGCGCCTGGGAACATGACGGCGTGAATTTTCACACCATGACGGCGGCCGGCATTGGCGACCTCCGGCTTCTCGGCAACCTGTGGCTGCTCGACCCGGCAAAATATCTGGACGGAAACATCGCGTTGAGCCTCGGCGTGAAAGCGCCGACCGGAGACCACGATGCCCAGGACCTCTCGTATCAGGCCACGGGGCCGGTGCAGCGTCCGGTGGCGGACTCAATCCAGCTTGGCGATGGCGGCTGGGGCGTCGTCCTGGAAATCCAGGCGTATCAAAAGCTCGTCAAAAACACCTACGGCTATTTCACAGGCCAGTACGTGATCAACCCTCGCGGTGTGAACGGAACGCTGGCCACGGTTCCTGATGCTTTTGGGATCATCACGACCAACTCCGTGCCGGACCAGTTCATCGCGCGGGCAGGGGTGCTTTACAGCGTCTGGCCGGAGCGCGGGCTTTCCGTGGGCATCGGCGGAAGGATCGAAGGAATCCCGGTCCGCGATTTGATCGGCAGTGATGAGGGCTGGCGAACTTCTGGTTATTCGATTTCCATCGAACCCGGCTTGTACTATTCGCACGGCAAGAATTCCTTCAGCGTCACGACCCCCGTGGCGCTCTACCGGAACCGGACGCAGAACGTCATCGAAAGAGCGGAGGGCGCCCCGCCGCTAGGCGGATTTTACGACGTGCTGGTCATCGCTGCCTACACGCGCCGGTTTTAGTCCAGGTCCCCAACTCTCCGTTACCTCCGTTACCTCATGTTCAGAATTACAGAAGCAAACGGAGACAACCGAGACGAAAGAGAGAAAGACACGCGATAAAATTGGGAGGGCTTCCCTCAAGACCGTCCCCTCAAGGAGGCACCAGGAAAATCTGCGCGGTGGCTTCGACGTTGTCTTCCAGACGGCGACGGAAGGCAGTGTCGAGCCGAGCGCCCACCTTGAGCTTGCGCAGGCTCACCTTGATCGCCACCTCCCAGATGCTGCCCACACTGCAGCACAGATCATTGGCTTCGTTGTCCAGCGCTTGCCGCGCCCCTGACGACAACCGCGGGTCGTCCTCAGCGAACCAGATGAGCGCGTGCGTATCGAGCAGGAGCTTCATCGCTCATACTCGTGGAAGTCCTCTAGCGGCGCGTCGAAATCAGGGGCGAGAGTTCTGAGACAGGCGCGTCAGAATTGCTCGGCGCACCCTGACTTTCTCAAGCTGAAGCGGCGTGAACGCGCGTGAACGCCACGCCCCCGCCTTTTCGCGAGGAGCTGCGGCTTCAGGGTTCCAGCTTCATTCGCTTGAGCAATTCGGGAAACCCGGGTTCGGAGTGCAACGGCTTCAGCCGCGGATCCACCTTGACCCAGAAGAGCACGCCCGATCCTTCCCTGACGGCCCGGTCGAGCCAGCGTAGCGCTTCGGGCTTGTCGTTCAGTCCCGCATAGACCCAAGCCATGAGACACGGATCGACAAATCGCCCACCCCTTTGCAAATTCAGCAGTTTGTCTAACTGGTCCTTGGCCGCTGGGATGTCGCCGGCTTTGGCGTAAGTATGTGCGAGTTCTGCAATGAAGAGGGGCCAGTCGCCTTCTTTGAGCGCCTGCGCTCGCTGCAAGGTCTGGATCGCATTGGTATAATCGCCGGTGAAAGTGAGAGCCGCCCCCAAAACCTGCAGACCAAAGAGAAACTCGGAATCCTTCGCCACAGCTTCACGGCAGAGAGCGACGGCGCGCGGGTAGTCCCCGGCGAACAGATAGGTCTGACCGAGTTCGGCGGCGATCATGTTCGAGAGCAGGTCGAGTTCTTGGGCGCGGTCCCACTCCTTTTTGGCGTCTTCAAATTTGCCCTGGGACTCGAAATAGTGGGCCAGGAAGTGGTGGGCATCGGCATAGCGCGGCTTGAGCGTGACGGCCCGGGTGAGATGGTCTCGGGCTTTCTCCCAATTCAGGCCGGCGAACAGGTAATACATTCCCAACGAGACTTGGGCCTGCGCCAGGTCCGGAGCGCGCTTTTCGACGATCTCGGCGTAGCGTTTGGCGTCGGGTAAGACGTCCTGGGGCGGCTCATGGAGAGCCGCGAGGAGGATCGTGTAACAATCCGCCAGGCCGGAGTAGGCCAAAGTATAATTGCGATCCTCCTCGATGGCCTGCTTGAAATAGACGATCCCCTGCCGCAACCCTTCGCGGGTGAACGTATTCCAGGCATCCCGGCCTTTCACGTAGAGCTCAAACGCCTTGAAGTTGTCGGTGTATCTCCGCTCGATCTGTCGGCGCTCGGGCTCCAGCAGGATGACATCGAGGACGCGGGCGACCTCCGAGACCAACCGATTCAGAATGGTCTCCCAGTCCTGGAACTCTCCCGAAAACAACTCCCCCCAAAGCACGTCGCCGCCGACCGCATCAACCAGCCGGACGTTCACGTTGATTCGGCCGCCGGTCTTGCTCGCACTGCCGGTGAGTAGCGTCCCGGATTTTGCCTTCTGCCCAATGGCGAGCGGTTCCAGCATGGTGAAGTTCGTGCCGGGGACGGGGATGATGCGCAATCCGCTGATCTCCGAAAGCTTGGTCCCAAGTTGATCCGCGATCGTGCGCGCAAAATAGTCGTTGTCCGGGTCCGGACTCAGGTTTTCGAACGGCAAGAGCGCGATCCGAAGCCGGTCCAGAGCCGGTTGAGTCACGGAGTTCGTTGGCGCGATCGGGGACACTGAAAGGTCTTTGCGGAGTCCTGTGCGCGGCCAGAAAACTACGTACACTCCGATGACGAACAGAATGGCGGCGAGCCCGAGGACAGCGCGGCGACGCTGCGGGCGTTTGGTCATCGCCGGCAAGGACGAGCGACTCAGCTCGGAGCCTGGCTGCCACGGCAGCACCATGCGATAAACCTCCATCGGCACTTTGATGTTCTTGAGCTCCGGTGAACCTAGTTTCACCAGGGCCACCTCGAGCTTGTTGGCAACCTGGTCGAAAACTGGACGTGAGAGGCAGATGCCGCCAGCTTCCGCCAGCGGTTCGATGCGCGCCGCGATATTGACGGCGTCGCCCATCACCTTGCCGTCCTTATGCACGACGTCGCCGACATGAATGCCGATGCGCAGGCGAATCGCCCGCTCTGGCGGCGCGGTGCGGTTGCGCTCGGAAAGTTGTTCCTGAATTTCCATGGCGCAACGGACTGCCTCCAATGCGCTCGCAAACTCGACCAGAAACGCATCGCCCGCCGTTTCAACCTCCCGACCGTTGTGCTTGGGAAAAACCGGCCGGAGCAAGCGTCGATGTTCTTCGAGCAACTCCAGCGCGAGCGCCTCGTTGCGCTGCGCCAGCGCGCTGTAGCCGACCATGTCCGTGAACATGATGGCGGCGAGCTTGCGGTGCTCTGTGCCTTCAGGCATAAGGTCAAATTAATGCTTCGGCAGCAATCGAATGATTTCAGCCAAGAGCGAACGGCTGATGTGCAAAGTCGATTGTGACGGGATTTGCTCCAGAATGCCCTTCACCTGCGCGACGGTCCGGGTGCTTCGCCGTATGGCTCGGACAATGAGGCCGATGGTCCCGTGAACTTTGAAACCAATGGATTCGGCCGCCAACCGCGCGGCGGCATCATCGCACAGGAACAATTCGCCACGTGTCTGCTCCAACAGGCACAAGGCGGCAATCTCGCCCGCGTCGAGATCGAGGCCACGAACCAGAGCGGTGAGAGTTGGAGAGGGACTTTTTGAGACGTCCGACAACTTCAGCTCGGTAAGCCGGCCTGGGAGCATCTGCGGTCGATGCCGCTGCACCTCTTGCCATACCGTATGCGGCGTGCGCAACTCCCCGAAGCCATCCAGCAGATCGAGACAACCCAGTTCATCCAGGTGAATGATGGGGCCTGCATCCAGGACCACGGCCGCCGGTTCACTCTC
This sequence comes from Verrucomicrobiota bacterium, assembly GCA_016190065.1. Taxonomy (GTDB): domain Bacteria; phylum Verrucomicrobiota; class Verrucomicrobiia; order Limisphaerales; family SIBE01; genus VHCZ01. Next base: position 10,429 of record JACPRI010000111.1, on the reverse strand, counting down.
GGCCATGCAGCCCCCATTGCACGTCGCTCAAGACTTGCGCCTGTTGCAAATCCGGCCGATGCGAGTCTAGAAAGCGGCGCAAAGCCTCCAACACGGCCTGCTCCGGGTTCTTGATCCAGCCCTCGCGCACCAGCGCCTGAAGTTGCTCGTGCAATTGATCGGGGCACTCGACAGCAATAGTTTTCATGCGAGCCAGTCTAGCGACTGATGGCCGGGCCTGCAAGATTGTCGCTGGCCTGATTGCGCTGCGCCAGCGCGCTGTAGCCGACCACATCCGTGAACATGATGGCGGCGAGCTTGCGTTGCTCGGTGCTGGGATCAGGCATAGAGAATTGGGTCGGTCAGGGCTCCAATTCCATTTTCTTAAGAAGTTCCTGAAACCGTGGCTCCGCGCGCAGGCGGTCGAAAAGCGGATAAATCCTCAGGAACGCCAAGTCCCTTTCCCGCTCCTCGTAAGCTAACTGCAGGCTTTCGAGAGCCTCCCGCTTCAGCCCAAGCGCGGCTTGAATCTGGGCCACCGGAACCCGAGGTATCGGTGTTTGGCCTTTCAATTCGTCGAGAAGCTTGAGCGCCGGTTCTTTCTGCCCGTCCGCCGCATACGCGTAACCCAGCACTCCCCAAACCCACGGACGATTGTACTGTGCTCGGAACCGCTTCCCAGCCTCAATGGCTTCAGCGTATTGCCCGAGACCGATGTAGGCGCGGAGGAGACCCCAATTCGCCTGGATGAATTCGGGCTCCAATTCCAGAATAATCTGTGCCTGGCGGATGGCTGCTTCGTGGCGTCCGGCCGCAATCAGGACCATCGTGTAATTCCCCCGGGTCGCGGATGCCGCCGGATCCAGTTTCAGCGCAAGCTGCGCTTGAACCAGTGCCTCGTTCGTGCGGCCTTGCTTGACCAGCAGTTGATACGCGTACCAGTAGTGCGCCGGAGGGTAATCCGGTTTGAGCGCGATGGCCTGAAGAAAGTGGGTTTCCGCTTCACGCCATTTCCAATCGACATTCGCCAGCAAAAAACCCAGCGAGACGTGCGGCTCCGCCAGTTGGTCGTCCAATTCGAGCGCGCGAACCGCCGCGGCTCTGGCTTTGTCATAAGTCTCATGGGTCGGGACATCGATCGTGGCCGGCGCGATACAGTAGGCATCGGCCAACCCGGCATGCCCCAGCGCGAAGCCCGGATCAAGCTGGACGGCCTTTTCGAAGAGATCGATGGCCTTTCGGAGCGCCTCGGGCGCGCGGCGATTCCATTGATGCCGCCCTTGAAGATAAGCCTCGACCGCTGCCGGGACCGTCGGACGGACATCGGCCAGCCGCCGCTGGTCCTGCGGAGTGAGTTGAACCCCGATCTCGGCAGCGATGGCCTGAGCAACCTCGCTCTGCACCTTAAAGAAATCGCTCATCTCACGAACATAGTTGGTGGACCAGAGATGCCGGTCGCTTGCGGCTTCGATCAGTTGCACGGTGATCAGCACGCGATTGGCGTCGCGCTGGATCGACCCTTCCACAATTGCGTCCACTTCCAGTTCGGCGGCCATTTGTTTGATCGTCTTGGAGCTGCCCTTATAGCTCATGACCGTCGAACGCCCTGGCACGCGCAGCGCGCGAATGTCACTTAAATAACGCAGGAGTGTCTCTGTCATGCCGTCGGCCAGGTACATTTGGTTCGTGTCTCCGGCGATGTAATCCAGCGGCTTCACGGCCACGGACCGAAGACGGGGCGCCATTCCCGGTGGAGACACGGCGGAGGCAGTGTTCGTGGAGGAAAGCGAGGCGCGTTCATGGCGGCGGAGAAAACTTGTCGAGGCAATGACCAGGCAAAGGAAAAGCAAAACGACCGCGACCACCTGCGCCGGGGTCTGCAGCCAGGAACGAGTGACCCTCAGCGGCAGATGACTGGGTTGCTTCTCCCACGGCAGCACGATCCGGCAAACCTCCATCGGCAGCTTGACGTTCTTCAATTCCTTCTCGCCGACGTTGACGACCGTCGCCTCCAGGTTGTGCTGGATTTGCCGCGCCACATCGACCGAAATGCAAATGCCACCTGGCTCGGCCAGTGGTTGCAAGCGCGCCGCGATGTTGACGCCGTCGCCCAGAAGTCTGCCTTCCTTCTGCACCACGTCGCCGACGTGGATGCCAATGCGAACGTGGATTTGGTTCTCCGGCGGCACGGAGATGTTGCGTGTGGCCAGCGTGCGCTGGATTTCGATGGCGCAGCGCGCGGCTTCCAGTGCGCTGGCGAACTCGACCAGAAATCCATCGCCGGTCGTTTCGATTTCGCGGCCATTGAACTTGGGAAAGAGCTCGCGCAAGACGCGCCGATGCTCTTCCAGCAATTCGAGCGCGAGCTTCTCGTTCCGCTGCGTCAGCGCCGTATAGCCGACCATGTCTGTGAACATGATCGCGGCGAGTTTGCGATGCACTGACTCTTCTTGCGCCATGGTTAGAGGAGAGCGAGCAGATTAAATCACTTGCCCCTGAGGAAAGAAAGTCGGAATGGCCGTGACGGACCACGCGTTCAGTTTGAGCGCGCAAGGCGGCAACTACTTGAAAAGGGGCGAATGGCTGGCCGCGGTCAGCTATCGCTGGCTCCGCGCCGATCACTTTTTCGTGGGCAGTGACGAGTTCCCGCTCCTCGACCCTCTAGAGCACCGTGAGTTTCACTTTATCGACGTCCATGCCGCTTACATCCGGCGGTTCTAAATTAAGATCAATTCTCCAACCGGAGCAACCGCAGGAGCGCCTTGAACCTGGGGTGTGTGCGAAGCGGTTTGAAACGCGGCTCCGCCTTGATCAACACCAGGCCGGAGCCCTCGCGATAGGCGCGTTCGAGAGCGTCCAGCGCTTGGTCCGTTTCACCCAGTCCGGTGTAAAGGATCGCCAGGCGATAGGGTCCGACCAGGTTGCCTTGTTTCGACAATTCTTCACACTCAGCCAGTATCTCCAGAGCCTGTGCCCGTTTTCCCGCCCGCGCATAGGCGTGCCCAAGAGACGGGAGATCCTCGGTTCGAGATAGGTCAATCGCTTTGGTCAACTCCGCGATCGCTTTGTCCAACGCGCCCTTTTGCTCATAGGCCAGGCCCAGGTCTGCGTGCGCGCGCACGAAACTCGGGTCCATCGCGATGGTCTTTTGGAGTTGGGCGATGGCCTGATCGTGCCGGCCCGCCATGGAAAGCCGCCACCCCAGGCTCGAATTGATGGTGAGGGAAATGGGGTCTAAATCGTGGGCGCGCCGGATGTGCGTCAGCGACTCTTCGATTCGGCCCATCGCCATCAGATAGAGCGAATACCGTTGATGGGCCGTGGCGTAACCCGGATTGAGTTCGAGCGCTCGCAAGTATTCCCGTTCCGCGCCTTTCCAGTCCCAGTCGTCATAAAGCATGCGACCGGCCAGCATGGCGTGAGCTTCAGCCAGAGTGTCATCCAATTCCAGCGCTCTCCCGACGGCTGCCTTGGCTTTGGTTTTGGCCTCGTTCAGGGTAAGAAATCCGACCCACCCACCCCCGTAGGCGTCCGCCAACATGGCATGGGCCAAAGCGAATTTGGGATCCTGCTGGGTGGCCGATTCGAAGTGAGTGATCGCATTGCTCATGGCCTCGGCGGTGCGCCGATTCCAGTAGTGGAGCCCGAGCAAATAGGCTTTGTAGGCTTCCAAATTGTCGGTTGGCGGCTTCCTCAACCTCTGCTCTTCGCCCGCGCCGAGACGGATTTTGAGCGCGGCGGCGACCTCTTGCGCGACTTGGCTTTGGATGGCAAACACATCTTTGAGTTCACGGTCGAAGTCCGATGTAAGCAAATGCCCTTCCGTCGCCACGTCGATCAACTGCACCGTGATCCGGACCTTGTCACCGGCCTTGCGCACGCTCCCTTCCAACAACGTTCCAACCCGCAACTCGCGTCCGATCTCCGCCACGCTTCTTCCGTCCTTCTTCACTTTCTCTGACGAGGTGCGGCCGATGACTGTGAGGTTCGTGATTTTCGAGAGGCACGAAGTCAATTCCTCCGTCATCCCTCGGGCGAAGTATTCGTCATTGGCGTCTGGGCTGAAATTGTCCAGCGGAAGCACAACGATGCGGCGCGGGTCGAGCGCACTGGTCTGCGCGGGCGAAACTTTCGTTTTCTGGCCGGCGCTGGATGATTCGACTTTTCCTGATTTCTGTCGCAGCGATAAGAGGTAGGAGCCTGCAAGAACCAGCAGGGCAATCGAACTGAAGGCCAGCCATCGATTTCGCCCCTGCTCAGACGCGCCTGCTTCCACGCTCAACGAATCCCGTTTCTCCCACGGCAGCACGATCCGACAAACCTCCATCGGCAGCTTGACGTTCTTCAATTCCTTCTCGCCGACGTTGACGACGGTTGCCTCCAAGTTGTGTCGGATTTGCCGCGCCACATCGATCGAAATGCAAATCCCCCCCGGCTCCGCCAGCGGCTGCAACCGCGCCGCGATGTTCACCCCGTCCCCGAGAAGCTTGCCGTCCTTCTGCACCACGTCGCCGACGTGGATGCCAATGCGAAGGCGGATTTGCCCTTCCGGCGGCGCGGCGATGTTCCGCGCGGCGAGCGAGCGCTGGATTTCAATGGCGCAGCGTGCAGCTTCCAAAGCGCTGGCGAACTCGACGAGAAAGCCGTCGCCCGCTGTTTCAATCTCGCGGCCGTTGAACCTGGGAAAGAGTTTGCGCAACAAGAGTCGGTGCTCCTCCAGCAATTGGAGCGCAAGCTTCTCGTTCCGTTGCGTGAGCGCCGTGTAGCCCACCATGTCCGTGAACATGATCGCGGCGAGCTTGCGGTGTTCAGCGCCGTTGCTCATTTTTCCAGGCCGATCTTCCGGAGCAACTCGAGGAAGCGGGCGTCCGTTCGGAGGCTTTCAAAATCGGGGTCCATCTTGATGTAATACAGCGTCGGGAAGCGTTCTTCGTATGCATGCTGCAACCCCTGCAGCGCGCGCTCCGTGTGTCCAAGACGTGCAGATAATCGTGTAATCCCATACTCATTCCGGTCTGCGTCGGGCACTCCTGTTAACCAGTCAAGCTGAGTTTGGTGGTACCCTTTGATCCCATCTCGTTCGTAGGCCTCCTTCAGCGCCGCCATTCTCTCCGGAAGGAGCTGCGAGGGTATACTCAGCTTCTGCAAAGTTGCGAAAGCTTCCTTAGGCTGGCCGCTATGATCGTAAGCTTTGGCGAGCCAATTTAGCGGATTGACTGCGCTGGAATCGAGTTCATGAGCCCTCAGGAACTGCTCAATGGCTTGATCGTATCGACGCAGCCAATAGTAAACCAAACCGGCGTGCCAGATTGCGACGACGGACAACGGGTCGGATTCCAACGCTCGCCTGACCTCGACGACCGCTTCGTCACTCCGCCCCGACGGGGTCAAAAAAGTGGTGGCATACCAATAATGTGCCGGAGGGTAGCTCGGGTCCAATTCGATCGCGCGCTTGAATTCCTTTTCCGCGGCCGCCCAATCCCATTCGTAAGTTCCCTTGAGTTTCGCCAGCGAGGCATGAGCTTCGGCGAGGTTGTCATCGAGGGCGATGGCCTTTTGCGTGAGCGCGATGGCGGTGGGCGAAGCGTCTTTCGGCCGCAGGATTCTCCAATCCGCCATCACGCCGTAGCAATCGGCAAGGCCGACATAGGCTTGGGCATACCGCGCGTCCCTGGCGATCGCCTGCGCGAAAAAGTTCGTGGCTTGACGCAGCCCGCCGCTCAGCCGTTTGTTCCAAAAGAAGCGTCCGCGCAAATACAAGTCGAGAGCCTCGGGATCCTCTGTGCCGTGCCGCGAGAGTCTCTGCTTTTCTTCCGGCAACAGTTGTCCTTTCAGAACATCGACCACGTTTTGGGCGAGCTCGCTCTGGATCGCGAATATATTGGTGAACTCGCGGTCGTAGTGGGTCGCCCACAGGTGTTTGTCGGCACTGGCTTGAATGAGCTGGACATTGATCCGCAGTTGACTCCCTGCCTTCTGCACACTGCCTTCCAGGAGAAACGCCGCGTTCAGTTGCCGGCCAATGTCCCGCAAGTTCTCCTGCCTTTCTTTGAAAACGAAAGCCGACGTCCGGCCTTTGACATCCAGATCTTTGATCTGCGACAACGCGGTGGTTATTTGCTCGGTCAGGCCGTCGCTGAAATACTCGTTGTCCTTGTCCGGACTCATGTTCTTGAATGGGAGCACGGCGATGGATTTCGCTTTCTCCGCAGGCGCAACCACGGCTGGCGCGTTCAGCGGCGAAACTGGGGTTGACGTTGGAGACTGGCCGAATTTCCGGTAAGCCCACCCGCCTGCCAGGCCGAGCACCAAAAGGCCGAGCAACGTCAGGAGCGATGGTGCCCTCATTCGGTTGAACCTGGTTCGTGAAGAAATCTCGTGGAGGTGAGCCGCCGTGTGGCTGGCCAGCGTTGGCGCGCCGCGTCTCTCCCACGGCAGCACGATGCGACAAACTTCAACCGGCATCCGGACGTTTTTGAGTTCTTTCTGGCCCATCGTAACCACTGCGGCTTCCAGGTTGTGTTGAATCTGGTGTGCCACATCGACCGAAATGCAAATGCCACCTGGCTCGGCCAGCGGTTGCAATCGCGCGGCGATGTTCACGCCGTCACCGAGCAGGTGTCCGTCCTTGTGAATTATGTCGCCGACATGGATGCCGATGCGCAGTTGAATTTGCCGGTCGAGTGGAACGGAAATATTTCGCGTGGCCAGCGTGCGCTGGATTTCAATCGCGCAGCGCGCGGCTTCCAACGCGCTGGCAAATTCGACGAGAAACCCGTCGCCGGCCGTTTCGATTTCGCGGCCGTTGAACTTGAGAAACAGCTCGCGCAGCAGACACCGATGCTCCTCGAGCAATTCGAGCGCGAGTTTCTCGCTCCGCTGCGTCAGCGCCGTGTAGCCGACCATGTCCGTGAACATGATGGCGGCGAGCTTGCGGTGTTCGGTAGCGTCGCTCATGAAAGCGGGTTTTCCCATCTCAGCCCGGGGAAGCGGGCAAAATCGCCGTCGGTCGAATAAAGGGTCAACCCGTGCTCGATAGCCAGCGCCGCCAAGTGCGCGTCTGGAATTAGTGCTGGGCCATCGAAGCGACGCGCGCGTACACCAACAAATTGGCATCGACCAAAATCACTGGAAGTTTTCTCCCTCGGCGACGGCTAGCACTTCCGCGACGTCGTCCAGATTGCCCACCAGACATCGGCCCAGTTCCACCGCCTGGGTTTCGAAGCGCTTTCGACGCGGCGGTGGAGCCAACATCTGTTTTAATCCTTCGCGTAGGGCTTCGTTGACTACAGCTTTCAGAGCTGCTTTGCGGGCTTGCTGCGCGCGGGCCAGCAGGGCGGCCACGTCGTCGTCCAAGGTCAGAGTCGTTCTCATGCATCAGAGCATAGAATCTGTGATGTGTTGATGTCAACGGGCACTCACCGGGGGGCTTTCGAGACGTTCGAGCGCGAGCTTCTCGTTCCGTTGCGTGAGCGCCGTGTAGCCGACCGTGTCCGTGAACATGATCGCGGCGAGCTTGCGCTGTGCGGGCTCTTCTTGCGCCACGGTGAACAAAATTAAATCACTTGCGTCACCGAATTGGAAGGAGGATAAAACCGTCCATGCGTTGGTCCCGTTCTGGCGTTCCTCATCGGCCTTCTTTTCTCCTGGCTGGCTTTGCGCTTTACACTTTCCTGGTCTTTGCGCCCACCGCCCGGGCTCAAGGCTGAATGGCCGTCAGCGATCACGCGCTCAGTTTGAGCGCACAGGGAGGCGACTATTTGCACAAGGGAGAGTGGCTCGGCACGGTGACCTATCGTTACCTCCATGCGGATCGCCTTTTTGTCGGCAGCCAGGAAATCGCCCCGGTGGAGGCGTTTGAGAACCGGGAAATTCACTTCATCGATGTTCATGCCGCGTACATGGTCACGAAGCGGTTAAGTCTGGAACTCACTTTTCCTTTCAAACATGCCGAGAGCACGTCGAAGTACGAACATGACTTCAAAAACAACCACACGATGAGCGCCGGCGGTTTGGGCGACATCCGGCTGGTTGGACATGCGTGGCTCCTGGACCCGGAAAAGCAGCGTGAGAAAGAACGAAGCCACCAAAACATCGGATTGGGCCTCGGCGTCCAGTTCCCGACCGGGGATTACAAAGCCACGGACATTTCTTATCGCGAAACCGGCCCGATATACCGGCCCGTTCATCCCGCGCTCCAACCCGGCACCGGCGGATGGGGCGTTGTTCTGGAATTGGAGGCGTTCCGGGAAATCTTCAAAAACACGTTCGCTTACGTGGCGGGTTCTTATCTCATCAGTCCGCGTGAACTTAATGGAGTCGAAATGACCATTGGCGACTTGCCGCTTGCGCAAAATGTCGAGGACGGCCGGATGCAGTCCGTGCCGGATACTTATGTGGGGCGAATCGGCCTGTCCTACGCCCTGTGGCCTTCACAAGGTTTGTCGCTCAGTCTGGGTGGGCGCATCGAAGGCATCCCCGTGCACGACCTGGTCGGCGGCAGCGATGGTTATCGTGGGGGGGGCTATGCGATTTCGATTGAGCCTGGCTTGGTCTGGACGAAGGGGCGCAACACGTTTGCGTTCAGCGCGCCCGTGGCGGTGGAACGCAACCGCCAGCGGACCGTTCCCAACCGGCGTTCCGGCACGCACTGGGGCGCGGCCTTCGCGGATTTCTTGCTTCAAGCCAGCTATTCGCGCCGGTTTTGAGTCGGGCAGTTTCACAGAAGGCAACGAAGGAAACGAAGGCTTCGTGGCCTTTGTTGCCTTCTGATGAAACTTCGTTTGCAAGAGCGCTCATTCTCGCGAAGATTTTCTTAGCCGCGAGAGAACGCATAGAGCGCAAAAGAACGGAAAATCTTTGCGGTCTTTCTTTTGCGGCTTGCGGCTAAAGGGATTTTGGATGCGGCTCCGCCGCGCTGGGATCTCTGCGTTCCTTCGTGGCTAAAATCGTTCCGTTGCGGCGGAGCCAGGCTGAGCGCACATTGTGTGCCCTTGCGGCAAGATAAAAGCGAGCCATGGTGAACAATTCGAGCGAGAAACGGAGTCTGGCGGCGATCATGTTCACGGACATGGTCGGCTACAGCGCTCTGGCCCAAAGCAACGAGCCGTTGGCGCTGGAGTTGCTCGAAGAGCATCGGCGCTTGCTCCGTTTGCTCTTTCCGCAGCACAACGGGCAAGAGATTGATGCCACCGGGGACGGATTCCTGGTCGAGTTTGCCAGTGCCCTCGAAGCCACACGGTGCGCCCTGGCCATTCAAGAGGCCATCGCCGAGCGCAACCGCCACGAAAACGGGGACCGGCGTTTCCAGCTTCGCATTGGAATCCACGTCGGCGATGTCGTTCATCGCGGCGGCAAAGCCCTGGGCGATGCGGTGAACCTGGCGTCGCGAATTGAACCGCTCGCGGAGCCGGGCGGAATCTGCCTTTCGCGTCCGGTTTTCGACCAGGTAGAGAACAAGATCGAGGTGTCGCTGACGCCGCTCGGCCAGCGGGAATTGAAGAACATTCGGATGCCGATGGAGGTTTACCGGGTCGTCCTTCCGGGGACCAAGCATCCATCCGTCGCCAGGCACCGCGGCTTTGTGCGACGGTGGACCTGGAAACCAGCCTTCCTGCTCCTGGGCGCGGGCGTCGGCCTCATCCTGGCAGGCGCGATCTGGTTTCTCGTCACGAACCGGACGGCCCACCCCATGCGTTCCCTGGCCGTGCTGCCTCTGGAAAATCTATCCGGTGACGCGGGGCAAGAGTACATCGCCGATGGGATGACCGAGGCAATCATCGCTAACCTGGGTCAAATTAGCGCCCTCCGGGTCATTTCCCGCACGACGATGATGCGCCACAAGAAGCCCACCAACACCATTCCAGAGCTTGCGCGCATCTTGAACGTGGACGCTGTGGTGGAAGGTTCGGTTCTGCAGGCCGGAGGCAGAGTCCGCATTACCGCTCAGTTGATTGAGGGATCCACGGATCGGCATCTCTGGGCCAACAGTTATGAGGGTGACACGGTCGATGTGATTGCACTCCAGAATGAAGTCACTTTGGCTATCGCTCGGGAAATCAGAACGGCATTGCTGCCAGAGGAGCAAGCGCGGTTGACGAAAGCGCGGCCGGTGGATCCAAAGGCCTATGATTGTTATCAACGCGGGCGCGCCCTGGCTCAGGCACGGAGCGAAACGAACATCTTGAAGGCGCTCGAGTTGTTCGAGCAGTCCGTGAAGCTTGACCCCGGCTTTGCTCCCGCCTGGGCGGCCCTGGCCGCGGATGGTCTTGACCGAGTCTATGCCTTTGCTCCAGACCAGCACGTCCAACTGGAAGAGAAAGCACTCCAGGCATTGGAAAAAGCCATACAGCTCGATCCCGACCTTGCCGAAGCGCATGTGGCCCGCGGCCAATGGTTCTGGAGGCCATCACAGAATTTCCAGCACGATCGCGCTCTTGCCGAATTGTAT
>JACPRI010000116.1 GCA_016190065.1 Verrucomicrobiota bacterium | reverse complement strand
GCTGGACTTTTTCAAGTTCAAAGAAAAGACCGGCGCGATTTTCCTGCGGTGGAAACCTCCTCATGGTGTGGAAGAGCCGATCCCCGCCCGGAGCCTTTCGCCCGCGCGGACGACGCCGACATTTGTGATCACCACGCCGTTTCCGCCGGACGACAGCAGCGTGGGCTACGAACGCGGCGTCGCGGTCTCCAAGGCGTGGGATGAAGCCGCTACCCAGGCGGCCATCGAATCGGCCAACTACGCGGTCAAGCGGCTCGACCGGCTGAGCAACAGCAAACCGAAAGACGAGGATCGAGCCGCCAAGATCGAGAAGTTCTGCCGCGAGTTCGCGGAAATCGCGTTTCGTCGTCCGTTAACGAAGGAGCAAGAACGCCTGCTGGTGTCGTCCCATTTCAGGGACTCAACCAAGATCGAGGACTCGGTGAGACGCGCTGTCCTGCTCACGTTGAAATCGCCGCGCTTCCTTTATCTTGGATTGGACGCCGCGAAGCCGGACGACTTTGCCGTAGCCGAGCGGCTCTCGTTCGGATTGTGGGATTCTTTGCCGGACCGGGAGCTATCGAAAGCTGCTGGCGCGGGACTGCTCCGGACGCGCGAACAGGTTGTTCAGCAGTCGAGCCGGATGCTGGCCGATCCTCGCAGCCGGGCCAAGATGCAGACTTTCCTGCACCAATGGTTGCAGATGAACCACGCCGATGATCTTTCGAAGGACACCCAACTGTTTCCCGGTTTCACGCCGGAAATCATCGCCGACCTGCGCACGTCGCTGAATCTCTTCCTCGAGGACCGCATCTGGGGCGAGTCATCCGATTATCGCCAACTGCTCCTGGCGGATGATTTCTATCTCAACAACCGACTAGCGCAATTCTACGGCGTGCAAACGAACGCCCTGGACGATTTCGTGAAAATGAAACTCGACCCCAAAGAACGGTGCGGCGTGCTGACGCATCCGTATCTGCTTGCCGCGTTTTCGTATCAGAAATCCACGTCCCCCATTCATCGCGGCGTGTTCCTGACACGGAACATCGTTGGCCGGGCGCTCAAACCGCCGCCCATGGCGGTCGCGTTCAAGGAGGAGGAGTTCGCCCCCAGTTTGTCCATGCGCGAAAAAGTGGAGCAGCTCACGCGCTCCCAGGCCTGCCAGAATTGTCATTCGGTCATCAATCCCCTCGGCTTCAGCCTCGAACATTACGACGCCGTGGGCCGGTTTCGCACGCGCGAGGGCGACCGGCCCATCAATGCGGCCAGCGATTACACGACCGACGCCGGCGAGACGATTCGTCTGACCGGGGCGCGTGACCTTGCTAACTTCGCCGCGAACAGCGAACAGGCCCAGAACGGATTCATCGAGCAACTGTTTCATCACGTGGTCAAACAGCCGATCCTCGCGTATGGCGCGAATGCACTGCCGAACTTGCGACGGTCGTTCGTGGAGTCAGGCTTCAACATTCGGCGGCTCCTGGTGGAAATTGCCGCCGTGTCCGCGCTGCACGGAGTGGAGATGACGGCCAAGCCATCGAAGCGTTGAAGCGTTGAAGCGTTGGAGCGTGACAGCGTGACAGAATGCCTGGGGAGCTGGCATCAGGAGAATCTGATCAAAATCCGAAATAGCTCCACCAATTAACTCATTTAACCTTGTAACGATTTAACGCTTTCACGTTGTAACGACGTCGTTTCGGGTAGGTAATTCGTGTCCAAAAATCTGTGTCCAATCGCCAGATCCTGTGCTAAATAGTCCGTGTCATTAGCCTATGAACGCCATTCATCGCCGACAATTCATCCAGCAACTGGGCCTCTCCACCGCGTCGCTTCCGTTTCTTCTCGGTCTGCCGAGCCTAGGTCTGGCCAGTCCGGCGCGCCCGCGGCAGCGGTTGATCGTGATGTTCAGCCCGAACGGCACGATCCCGCCCGCGTTCTGGCCGGACGAAGCGGGCTCCGACTTCAAGCTCAAGGAAATCATGACGCCCCTCGAGGCGTTCAAAGACCGGATGTTGGTCCTCCACGGGCTTTCCAACAAAGTGCGTGGCGACGGCGACAGCCACATGCGCGGCATGAGTTGTTTGCTCACGGGCATCGAATTGTTTCCCGGCAACATCCAGGGCGGTTCGCACACGCCGGCGGGATGGGCGAGCGGCATCTCGATCGATCAGGAGATTAAGAACTATTTCCAGAGCCGCGAGGAGTCGCGCACGCGATTTGGTTCGCTGGAATTTGGCGTCGGCGTCTCGGACAAAGCCGACCCATGGACCCGCATGTCCTACGCCGGCCCGAACAAACCCGTCGCGCCGATCTCCGATCCATATCAGATGTATCAAAAGCTCTACGGGCAATTGAAAGACAAGGAGAGTCTCAAGAGCGTTCTGGACGACGTGCGCAACGATCTGAAGAAGGTCCGCAAGCTGATCAGCGCGGAGGACCGTCGGCTGCTGGAGGAACACGAGGCGCTCGTTCGCCAGATGGAGAAGGAAATTGGCGAAGCGGATCGCCAGAAGCTCCGGGTCAATCCGCCTTCACTTGAAGAAGGTGTGGCGGATCAGAACGACAACGTGCCGCGGTTGAGCCGGATGCAGGTGGATCTTCTCGTCAATAGCTTCGTCAATGACATGGCGAGAGTGGCCACGCTGCAGTACACGAAGTCTGTCGGCCAGGCGAAAATGAACTGGCTCGGAGTCACGGACCCCCACCACGGTTTATCCCACGAACCGGACAAGAACGAAGAGGCGGTTGCCAAGTTGGTGAAGATCAACAAGTGGTTCGCCGGCGAATTGAATTACCTGGCGCAAAGACTGGCCGGCACGCCCGAACCCGGCGGCGAAGGCAGCTTGCTGGACAACACCATGATCGTTTGGACCAACGAACTCGGCAAAGGCAACTCGCACACGCTGGACAACATTCCGTTTGTGCTGCTCGGCGGCGGTTTCGGATTCCAGATGGGCCGCTCGCTCAAGCTGGAGAAGGTTCCGCACAACCGCCTTCACCTTGCCCTCGCGCACGCCGTCGGGCACCGGATCGAAACTTTTGGCAAGCCGGCGCTGTGCGAGGCCGGGCCGCTGAATCTGGGCTAAGGTCGAGAACCGAAGTTGCAAGGAGAGCGCACCCGCCTCGGGTGCTGGTTTCTGCGCCTTCGCGGAAAACCTGAGCGGCGTGGAAAGCCCAGAGCATTGTGCCATGTCGCAATGCGCAATCGCGCTGAAGGGGCTGAGTGGGACCGCCCGACCAAAAGTTCTCAAAGGTTCCCCGCCGGTTGCAAGGAGATGTGGAAGTCTTTAACATCGCGGCCTTGCAGCCGAACCATCAACCGAACTTCGCTTGACCGCTTTGCCTCCTATCACGCCATCGATGCGCACACCGTGGTACCGCATCCTCTATGTGCAAGTGCTGATCGCGGTGATCATCGGAATCATCCTTGGCTTTTGTTTTCCGGAGTTCGGCAAGTCGTTGAAGCCGCTGGGGGACGGGTTCATCAAGCTGGTGAAGATGCTGATCACGCCCCTCATCTTTTGCACGGTCGTGCATGGCGTGGCGTCGATGAGCGATTTGAAAAAGCTCGGACGCGTCGGCATCAAAGCGCTGGTGTATTTCGAGGTCGTTTCGACGCTCGCGCTGCTTATCGGTTTGGTCGTGGTGAATGTCCTCAAGCCGGGAGTGGGCTTCAACATTGATCCGGCGACGCTCGACCCGCAGATCGGCCAGGCCTACGCGCAGAAGGCGCACTCGATGGGTGTGGTCTCCTTTTTCCTCAACATCATCCCGAACACGCTCTTCGACGCTTTCGTGACAGGGGATCTGCTCCAGGCGCTGCTGGTTTCGGGTCTAACCGCGTTCGCGATCACGTTCATGGGCGAGCGGGGCAAGCCGGTGTTGCACGCCCTCGAGTATGCGTCGCAAATTCTTTTCGGAATCATGCGCATCGTCGTGGCGCTGGCTCCTCTCGGCGCGCTCGGTGCGATGGCGTTCACGATCGGCAGCTACGGATTGGGCGCGTTGAATCGGTTGGTGATGTTGATGGTTTCCTTTTACGCGACTGCCGCCGTGTTCGTCGTCATTGTGCTCGGAGCGATTGCGGCGGCGAGTGGCTTTTCGATTTTTCGATTTCTGGTTTTCATCAAAGAAGAACTGATGCTCGTGCTGGGCACCAGTTCATCCGAGACCGCGTTGCCAGGCATGCTTCAAAAAATGCGGCAGCTTGGGTGCGCGGAACCGACCGTCGGCCTGGTTATCCCCACCGGCTACAGCTTCAATCCGGACGGCACGAGCATCTACATGACGATGGCCGCGATCTTCCTGGCCCAGGCGACCAATACGCCGCTCACTCTGGGCCAGCAGCTCACGCTTTTGTTCGTGGCGATGGTTTCTTCCAAAGGCGCCAGCGGCGTGACTGGCGCGGGATTTATTGCGCTCGCCGCCACGCTGGCCGTCATCCCGACAGTGCCGATTGCTTCGCTGGCGATCCTCGTGGGCATCGACCGGTTCATGAGCGAATGCCGCGCCCTGGTGAACCTGATCGGCAACGGCGTCGCGACGGTCGTCATCAGCCGGTGGGAAAAAGAGGTTTCGGTTGAGACGTTGAATAATAATTTGCGCGATGTGCAGGCAGAAGTTGAGCCTCGACCGTAGCGCAGAGTTGCACTCTGCCGTATCGCGGAATTGCATTCCGCAGGCTCCAGACAGATTCGCCCGCTCCGGAACTGGCCCGCGCCCCGCCGATTGGAAATCGGCGATACGGCAGACTTCAAGTCTGCGCTATGAACCGGGACCGGTTGCGCGACCGCTCAAATCAACAACCCGCGCCCGGCTTGCTTTGAAAATCGGTCGCCGCGACTCGAGACAAATGAAAGTCACCAAGTGCATTCTCGTTTGCCTGATCGCCCTGAATCTCATTGGTTGCCGGACCGTGCTGCGCATCGATGCCTCCAAGGAGGGGCTGCGGGCGCTTTCCCTGGAGCGCATCGTTGTCGCGCCGGAGGGGCAAGGCTTCATGCTCGCCAAGACGCGCCGGCGATTTTGTCCGTGGGGCATGAACTATGGAAACGCCGGTCGGTTGATGGAAGATTTCTGGGATCGCGACTGGGACACGCTCGCCGGGGACTTCCGCGAATTGAAGGCGCTAGGCGCAAACGTTGTGCGGGTTCACCTTCAATTCGCGAAGTTCATGGCCGCACCCGACCAGCCGAACACCAGGGCTTTGCAGCAATTCCGCCGGCTGCTGCGATTGGCAGAAACCACCGGGCTTTATCTGGATGTCACCGGGTTGGCGTCCTATCGGCCGGCCGATGGGCCGGCATGGTATGACGCTCTCGACGAGCCGGCGCGATGGGCTGCGCAGGCGAGCTTCTGGGAAGCAGTGGCGGAGGCAGGCGCATCGAGTCCCGCCGTGTTTTGTTACGACTTGATCAACGAGCCGATTTCCCCTGGCCAGCGCCGCGAGCCGGGGAAGTGGCGTTCGGGCAGTTTGTTTGGCGGCTACGATTTTCTCCAGTACATCGCGCTGGAGCCGGCCGGCCGCACGCGGGAGCAAATCGTCAGTCAATGGATCGAACGAATGACCGCGGCGATTCGGAAGCACGACCGGCAGGTCTTGATCACCGTGGGACTTCTCCCGTGGTCGCGCCAATGGAAACACCTGTCCGGCTTTGTGCCTGAGAAAATCGCGCCTCTGCTCGACTTCATCAGCGTCCACATTTATCCGAACAAGGATCGGCCGGATGAAGCGATGGAATCGCTTCGCGTGTGCAAGATCGGCAAACCCGTCGTGATTGAAGAAACTTTTCCTCTCCAATGCGACGTCGCGCAACTGGAAGCCTTTCTTCGCGCGTCCCGCGAAATTGCCTGCGGCTGGATCGGGCATTACGACGGCGACACGCCGGAGCAACTGGATGGTCTGGAGCGATTGGGCAAGCTCAGCATCTCGCAAAGCATCTACCGCACATGGCTGAGGATGTTCGTGCGTCTCAAACCGGAGTTTGCTGCCGATCCTTAGTGGCGAACGCGTTCCCATTGGCTCAGTTTGCCGTCCGGAGCAAAAGTCAGACGCCAGTAGGAACCCGAGGGGGAAGTGCCGATGGACTGCCCAACCGACACGGCGCTGTGACGGCCATAAAAGCCAGTTCCGACTCCGAAGGAAAGGCCCGAACTCGGCTTGATAAACCAATCCGCAACGGTCGTTCCGTCGGTTAATTTCGTGGACTTGTTCGGTGGTCCCATCTCCAGCACCGCCTGATCGTAGGTGTAATTGCCGATCCGGCTGTTCCAATCTGCCTTGGGCGTGGAAGCGCACCCGACGCACAGCCAGCCCACCACCACAAAGGCCCAGATGAACGGCAGGAAGGCAACCAGCGAATTGAGTCTTTTCATGCCTCTAAACTACTTGATCACACAAGGGAGAGCAAACGGCCGCCCGCGGAACGCTTCCCACCGGAGCGCGGGCCTTCAGGCCGCTTCAACGCTGGCCAGGGTCCGACGAGAAATCCTGTTGCGGAGCCGTTGGTCCATATCGCTGCAGGTGCGCGACCGTTGTGTTTCTGTTAGAGTTCAAGCGAGGCGCAGGCTTGTCAGCGGATCGTGCTGGTTTATGAATGATGGCATGAAGTTCCTATCGACGCGGGCCATCGTTCTCCTCTTAATATTTCCTTCCGTCGTGCAAGCGCAGAAAATCGTCATCGCGCATCGCGGCGCCAGCGGATACCTGCCGGAACACACGCTGGCCGCCGTGGCCATGGCGCACGCGATGGACGCGGATTACCTCGAACAGGATATCGTGTTGACCAAGGACGCCGTTCCCGTGGTGCTGCACGACATCCACCTCGAAACCGTGTCCGACGTGGCGAAGCGCTTTCCAGACCGAATACGCAAGGATGGCCGCTACTATGCCATCGACTTCACCCTGTCCGAGATCAAGCAACTCAAAGTGACCGAACGGTTCGATCCCAAAGACGGCCAACCGGTCTTTGCAGGGCGTTTCCCCATCTGGCAAGCCTCGTTCGAGATTCCGACTTTTGAAGAAGAGTTGCAGTTAATCCAGGGCCTCAACAAGAGCACCGGCAAGGACGCCGGCATTTATCCGGAAATCAAAAAACCGGCCTGGCACCGGCAGCAGGGGCAGGATATTTCCCGGATTGTTGTCGAAATGCTCTCCCGCTATGGCTACAAAACCAAAACGGACCGGGTTTATCTGCAATGTTTCGACTTCGAGGAAGTGAAGCGCATTCGCAACGAACTGGGCTATCGCGGCAAACTCGTCCAATTGATTGCCGCAAACGGCTCCGGTGAATCCAGCACGGACTACCGCTCGCTCATGACTCGTGAAGGACTTCAGGCCGTGGCCAAAGTGGCCGACGGCATTGGCCCGGCGCTCCAGCATGTCGTGATCGGCCCAAACAACAACACGGTGAAATTCACGGACCTGGTGAGCACGGCGCGCAAGTTGAGATTGGAGGTTCACGCCCACACCCTTCGCGCAGATGCGTTGCCGGCGTATGCGAAATCTTTGGAGGAACTGCTTCACATTTTCTTCGTGCAGGCAGGAGTCGATGGCGTGTTCACGGACCATCCCGACCAAGGCGTGGCCTTTGTCCGCTTTTTGAGTCGGGACCCGTGATCCCCTGGGCCTCGAATATTTCTCGGAATACAGCTTGCAATTCGTCGGAAAACAGGCACTTTTCTCCGGTCTGTTAGATAGCTTGTCACTTCCAAGGCATGGAAAATCTTCAGGTGAACTCGGTTCAGTGATGATTTGAAACCCGATGGTCGGGAACAGTCTGGAGAAAACAAAGTTTAGTCTAGGACAGTAAAACATCACATGAGCACGAAACTGTATGTAGGAAACATATCCTTCAACGTCACCGAAAACGACTTGCACGATGCGTTCGCCGCCCACGGCACCGTCGTTGAAGCCAACCTGATGGTGGACCGCATGAGCGGACGCCCGCGCGGCTTTGGCTTCGTCACCATGAGCACACCGGAAGAAGCGCAGAAAGCGATTGAAGCTCTCAACGGCGCGTCGCTGGATGGACGCAATCTCACGGTCAATATCGCCAGACCTAAGGAAGAGCGTTCCGGTGGTGGTGGTGGTGGTGGTCGTCGGGGCGGATACGGCGGCGGACGAAACCGCTACTAATTCTAGTTTTTGCACGCGTGCGGGGCCCGGATTAGCCGGGCCTCGCACTTTTTTCTGGCTGCGTCATTCCTGCCGGTCTGTGGGATGTCGCCTTTGAAAACAGACCGGCTGGTTCCTGAGCCCTATGAAAGAACAACCTCTTGAAGTGGAAGGACGTGTCCAGACCGTTCTCCCAGGCACTATGTTCCGCGTCGAACTCGACAACAAACACCTGGTCCTCGCCACGATCAGCGGCAAGATGCGCAAGCGATGGGTGCGGCTCACCGTGGGTGATCGCGTCAAAATGGAGATGTCGCCCTATGACCTGGATAAGGCGCGAATTGTCTGGCGGCTGCGATAGAGGCGCGGGCGAGTGCAGCCAGAGTCGTTGAAGCGTTAAAAAGTTACCACGTTACAGGGGTTGTTAATCTAACCCAGAATCCTCTTTCGATCCGGATCGTACGGCGCGCGCCAATGCGCCGAGGCCGGGTATCTCTTTCCGTTGACTTCGATTTCGTACCGGCCCGTTTGAATGAACTCGACCGTCACTCCCTCCGCATCGTTCACGTAGCCCATGCCAATGGCTCCTCCGACGGTATGTCCGTACGAGCCGGAGGTCGTATATCCAACCGGTTGGCCGTCGCGAAAAATCGGTTCGCTGCCCCAGAGCGTCGGTTCTGGATCTTGCAGAACAAAGATTACGAGCCGCCGTTTCACGCCCTCCTCTTTTTGCTCGCGCAGCGCATCGCGACCGATAAACGGAACCGCTTTGTTCCAAGCAATGGCAAATGAAAGCCCGGCTTCGAGCGGCGTGTCGTCCGGTGAAAGGTCCGCGCCCCAGGCACGATAGCCTTTCTCCAGGCGCAAGGAATTGATCGCGTAATGGCCGGCATTGACCAACCCGAATGCTCTGCCCGCGTCCGTCAACGCGTCGTAAACCTGGGCCGCCTGGCTCGCCGGCACGTGCAGTTCCCAGCCCAGTTCTCCCACATACGTGAGGCGCACGGCTCGGACGGTTGCTTGCCGCACGTAAACGATCTGTGAAGTGCAGAAGGGGAAGGCTTCGTTCGATAGATCGGCGTCGGTTATTCGACTGAGCAGCGCGCGCGAATTCGGCCCCATCAAGCCGAGGACTGCGTGGGCTTCGGTGACATCGACCAGCTCCGCGTGTTCGTGGTCGCGGACGTTGCGCCGGATCCAGTCAAGATCGCGTGTGGTTTGGGCGGTGCCGGACACGATGTAATACTCGTCCGGGGCGGTTCGGATAAGCGTGAGATCACTTTCAAAACCTCCGCGCTGGTTGAGCAATCCCGTGTACACCGCTCGGCCGATCGGGACATCCACGTCATTGCCGCAGAGTCGTTGCAAAACCGAAGTGGCATCGCGGCCTCGGAAAACGTATTTGGAAAACCCGCTTTGATCGAAAAGCGCGACATGTTCGCGCGCGGCGCGGTGCTCGAAGGCGTGGTTGGCAAACCAGTTTTGGCGG
>JACPRI010000112.1 GCA_016190065.1 Verrucomicrobiota bacterium | reverse complement strand
GTGGTATCCTTGCCGAGCTGAATCTCCGACGCGCGAAGCATCGCCGTCTCCCGCAGTCCGTACGTCAGTTGGATTTCTGCTTTGGTCTCCGCCACCAATCGTTGGCCGAAGGTGTCATCAATATTGATCACGGAACCGCCTCGCTTGGTGTCGAGGAAGTGCGGGGTAAACAGTTTTCGTTTGGCTTGAAAATAGTTTTCCATCGCCCCGTGGTAATCCAGGTGGTCCTGAGTCAGGTTGGTGAAGATCACGACGTCGAAATCCACACCGCACACGCGCTTCTGATCGAGCGCATGAGAGCTGACCTCCATGACGCAGGCCTCGCAGTCCGCGCGAACCATGCTCGCCAGCATCTGCTGCACTTCGAGCGCCTCGGGCGTGGTGCGCTGAGCGGGAATCATGCGCTCGCCCACCTCATACCGGATTGTGCCGAGCAGCCCCGTCTTGACGCCCGCCGTCTCCAACAGGTGTTTGACCATGAAAGCCACGGTGGTTTTGCCATTGGTACCGGTCACGCCGATCACTCTGAGTTTCGTGCTGGGATGCTGGTAATACGCAGCGGCGGCCAAGGCCAATGCCTCGCGGACATCGGTCACTTTGATTTTCGTGACGCGCTGGGAAACGAAGCCGTTGCGCTCGCAGATGACCGCGGCCGCGCCGCGATCAATGGCGCTGTTGATGAAGTCGTGGCCATCGACGTTCTGGCCGGGAATGGCGACAAAGATCATTCCCGGCCCGACGCGCCGCGAGTCGTACGTGATGCCCGCAACCTCGCGGTCAAGCGACCCTTCGACGCTGACGGTCGGAAACTCATTAATCAATTGCCTCAGTTGCATGATGGACTCCTCCAGTTGCTCGGAGAATCTACTGTTGGTTCACCTCACTTGCAAACGGCACGCGCGAACCCTGCAGCGCAAGCGCCTCCGCCGGCGGCAAGTCCGGCTGGATGGCCAGGTATTTGGCCGCGCGTTCGGCGATGCTCCGAAACGCCGGCGCGGCCGTCAAACCGCCGTAGTAATTCGGCAGCTTGGGTTCGTCCAAAAACACCGAAATGCAAAGCTCCGGCCGATCCGCCGGGAAAAACCCGACGAACGACGCATAGTATTTGCCCGGCACGTATCCGCCCGGACCCGGCTTTTGAGCCGTGCCGGTTTTGCCGGCGACGGAGTAACGGTCGAGTCTCGCCCTTCGGGCCGTTCCGTTGGTCGAAACCACATTTTTCAAAGCCGCCGTCATTTGCGCCGCGGTCGATTCGCTGATGACCCGGCGAACCTGCTGCGGTGAGTATTGAACGATCGCTTGCCCTTGGTCGTCTTCCACTCGATCGACCAGCATCGGCTGCATCAATGCGCCGCCATTGGCAATGGCGCTCATGGCCAGAGTCATCTGCAGCGGCGTAATCGCGATGCCCTGGCCGATTGGAATTCGTGAAAGGGAGAGCTTGCTCCACTTTTTCGGCGGATAGACCAGGCCATCGACTTCGCCCAGCAAGGGGATGCCCGTCGGGCTGCCGAATCCGTAGCTCTGGATGTAGGAGTAGAGCCGCGCCGGGCCCATTTGAATCGCGATCTTGGCCGTGCCGATATTCGACGACTTGGCGATGATATCCTCGACCGAAAGAATCCCCGATGGATGGTCATCTCGGAGCGAACGTCCCGCAAAAATGAAACGGCCATTTTCGCAGTCAATGCGCGTCTCCAGGCTCACGAATCCGTCATTGAGCGCCCCGGAGACAGCGACGATTTTGAACGTCGATCCCGGTTCAGCCACGTCCGCGATGACTCGGTTTCTTAGAATCGCCGGAGGAAAATCCCCGGCCCGATTCGGATCGAACGTCGGAACATTCGCTAACGCCAGGATTTCTCCGGTCCGCGGCCGAATGACAACGGCGGACACGCTGACCGGCGAGTGCTTCTGCATCACTTCCGCCAACTCCGATTCGACGATGTGCTGCAGACCCGCGTCGAGGGTCAGGATCACATTGCGACCCGAATGCGCCTCGACCTCCTGATCGCGAAAAGTCACCAACTCACGCGCTCGGACCACTTCCGTGCTCCGCCAACCCGTCACGCCGGACAACGCGGAATTCATCTTCAATTCGATGCCATCCGCGCCGGTGATATCTCGAACCGGTCCCAGAATAGTCTGGCGCTGCGTGTCGCTGACAAACCCCAGGACGTGCGCCGCCAGGGTGTGGTTGGGATAGATCCGCTGCTGATCATCCTGGGATTCCACGTAGATGGCGCTTTGCCGAAGGTTTCGGAGAAAGGCCCGATCCTTGCCATTGAGCTTCTTTTCATCGAGACCGAACTGGATCCCTTTCATCGCGGCCTGAATTCTCTCCCAGGTCTCCACCGGCACTTTGCGTTTCAGAACGACATGGCGATCCTGACGCGTCTGGCCCTGCTGATCGACGAAACTGTGGACCTGAAGCTTTTCGACCAGATTGCTCTCGGTCATCTCGATGAGAGGCGAAAGGATGCGCGCAACTTCGGTTTGGTAGCCGCCGATCAACGTGGGATCGACGCACACGGTTTTGACGAACAGACTGCTCGCGAGCACATTGCCGCGCCGGTCCCGAATTTCACCCCGCCGCGGTTGCAGAAGAAATATCTGATGCGTGTTGCGCTCGGCTTGCCTGCGGAGTTGATCGTGTTGAACCACCTGCAAGTCCACGAGGCGATACCCGAGGGTGGCAAAGGCGATGGCGAGCAGAACCGCCATCGCCACCAATCTCCTGCAGTTCAGTGTTTGAGCCATACAACTTTCGGCTTCGTAGAGCGCCAGGCGTTGCGAACACTTCATGCTCCGAATCGGCCCCGCCTCGGGTCAGTCAGCGGCGAGCGTGCACAGCCGCCGCGGGCAAGGATCTCGGTCAATCGTGCGCCTTCGTCAAAAGACTGCGATGTGCATACAGTTGATTCGTGGTCTCCGAAGGCGCCGGCTGCGCGCGCTCGACCAATCGGACGATTTGTTCCGGCTGCGGCGCCACCAGGCCCAGATTCATTTGCTTGATCCGGGCTTCCAGTTCCGAGGGAGTTTGCAGCGAATCCAGAATCCGGGCGCGAAGCACATTCTCTCTTCGGAGCTTGCCCAGCCGATTCTCGAGGTCGCGGAATTGTCCCCCCAGAACCTGCAACTGATTCTTTTGGCCGACGTAACCGATAGCCATTCCCGCGATGAAGAGACAAACCAAGCAGCCTTTCAACGCCGGACCGAACCGGATCACGATCGGCTGCGTTTTTCGATTCCTGGCCATGTTACACCTTCTGCACCACTCTTAACTGCGCGCTCCGAGCGCGTGGGTTCTCTTGGATTTCTTTGTCGCTCGGCTGGATCGCTTTCTTGAACACCCAGGCCAGCTCCGGCCGTTTGGGCCGCCGAAGTTCAGGAACGTCCACCGCTCCCTCGACGGAATAGTCGCGAGCGAGTTTTCGACCAAACTCTTTCACGATTCTGTCTTCCAAGGAGTGAAACGTAATGACCGCCATCCGCGCCCCAGGCTTCAAAACTGTCCAGGCCGAGTTCAAGCCGGTGCGCAACTGTCCCAGCTCGTCATTCACCGCGATCCGTAATGCTTGAAATACGCGGGTGGCGGGATGAATTCTCATTGCTTTGTGCGTTGCGGTGCGCTCGATCAAGGTGGCTAGTTGGCGCGTGGATTCGATGCGGCGATGGGTCCGCTCCTGCACAATCGCTCGAACCAGACG
>JACPRI010000003.1 GCA_016190065.1 Verrucomicrobiota bacterium | reverse complement strand
TCGCTTATCCGCTAGGAATCAACATTGTGTTTTACTTGATGACGCACTGAGACCGGCTGCACTCGGAACGGAATCGCGGCGATTCATTTCCGAGCTCAGCTTGGATCTCAACTCAGAGCGTGTCCGAAAATGTGGGGCAGACATCTTTGTCTGCCGGTTCGGGCGGCATCTTGCCGCCTGAAACACGAGGCGGGGACGCCCCGTGAACCGGCAGGCTTGAAGCCTGCCCCACTTTTTCGGACACGCTCTCAGTTCAGATCGCAAGCGCTTCTTCGCTCTGAAGCGCGCGGCCGACATTTCTGCGGCTCGCTCAGGGCAGTATTGACGCAAGCTATTTCCGGATGCGGAAATATTTTTGCGTTCCTTCGGGCGCTGTTTTGTACGCCGGCGCCGCCGCGCCAGCGACCGCCGACCATGGTCCCAAGAGCGAGGTTGCGGATTCCAGGATTCCTTCTGTCCAACGCAACTCGAGATCGTTTCCCGCCCGGCTGATCGAGACCGTCAGCGCCTGGCCGCTGATCGGCGTCGTGAAACCGAAGGGACGGGGCACGCTTGGATTGAAACCGGATTTGCTGAGGTAAAAGTCATCGAAGAAAACGGAGTTCACGGCGTTATTGCCGACGAACAGCTTGTCTAAATCCGGCAAGGTCGCTCCCAGACCAGAGGCCGCGGAACCTCCCGCCGGGTCGCGGTTGCTGACGTAATTGGAAAACAGAGCCGTTCGTTGCGCATCGCCTTCCTTTTGCAGGTAAATGGAAAAGATGTCGCCCGTGGCGATGGGATCGTTCTTGATATCGATCCAGAAATTATAGACGTGCTGGGGCTGGAGCACGGGCGGCAAATAATCCACCGTTCCACCCACTCCGTTCTTTGCGCCCACCATCAATTCGCCATTCGAGACGGAGGGATACAACGCCGGGCCAAAGCCCCCGCTGTCGTTGATATCGCCGTACGTGCGCAGATTGACCTCGGTCAGGCCTGCAATGCTCAGATTGGCTGCGGTGGCGTCGCCTTGCACATAGATGCGGCCGAAAAGCGTGCGTTGCTGGCCCTCTTTCACAGTTAAATCGCGCAACGGCAGAATCGCCGCGCGATTGTTGCCGCGCAAATCGACCAGGCGGTTTCCGTTCACATTGGCCACCGCGACGCCTCCCTGAAGATCGAGCCAGTACCCTCCATTGACGAGGGGACCTGGCGCGTAGCGGTCGAAATTCTCGAGCAATGTCCAACCCGGCGCGACGCCGTCGATGGCGGCCACAGTCGTAGTGGCGGTCAGCGTCTCGTTGCCTCGCCGGATGGTTAAGGTAAAGGTCTTCGACTCGGTGAGGGAAACCAGCGTGCCGCCTGCTCCCGCCAAAGTTTTTCCCGCCACGTCGCCCACACCTTGGTCAATGACGATTTGGGTCGAGTCTTTGCTCACATCCCAACGCAAGGCGACGGAGTCGCCTTTGGCCACGGCAGGCAAATCCGCTCGAAAGCTTCGAATGACCAGCGGCTGGACCACCTGCACCGTCAGCGCCGGCATGCCTTCCTTGAACAGTTTGGCCACCTCTTCAGCCGTGAGCGCACGCTTCCACAGCGCAACGTCGTCGATCATCCCGTTAAACCAGAAGGTCCGCGCGGCGCGGCGGATGCCGCCAATGGAGGTGGTGTTCACCGTCATGGGCCGGCGCGGATCGAGCGCGACCTCATCTTTGATTCCGTCGATATACAGGGCGCCCTCCATCGTCCCGCCCGACTCGCGTTGCGCATACACGACGTGATGCCATGTATTGTCGTAAGCTTCCACGACGGAAAACCGATGGCCGCCCTGTTGCCCGGAATCATTGCGGATGTAGATATCCACCGCGCCATTGGCCGCCGTGTTATGAGTGCCAATGTTGATGAGCGGGTTGTTGCTGGTGGTCGAAGCTTCCGAGAACACGCGCAGGTCCTGCTGATTAGGTGGTCCGTTGACCCAAAGCGAAACGGTGAAGCTGGGGTGCTTGTAAATTGGCAAAGGGTCGGCGGGCAAGTGAAGCCGTTCAAGCATCGTTTGCCGTGCATTTTCAAACTTGAAAGCTTGGCCCCATTTCCCCGCCACGAGATCAGCCGCGGTCAGGTTGACCAGCTCCATGTCATAGCCGCCGGCCACATCCGGCGTGCGGGTCCCCTGGACTTCGTTCAGAGGCCAGTACGCGACCAGCCCGTTCGTCAAATTCGGCGGCGGCGGCGGACTGACCAACAGCGTCGCGACCTGGCTGGTGACGGAACCCACAGTATTTCGAACGACCACGGTGTAATCGCCGGAGTCCGCTGCCTTCAAGGCAGACAAGCTCAGCGCGGGAGTTGTCGCGCCGGCAATCGTCGCGTTGTTCTTCCGCCACTCGTAGCTTAACGGACGCGTGCCGATGGCCTGTGCGGTCAGGATGTAGTTGTCGCCAATGATGAGCGTATTGGCCCCCTGCGGCTGGCCGAGGAAGGCCGGCGCGAACTTGGGCACGGGCGTTTGAATTCCGTTGTTCATGATCTCGCGAATCTCTTCCGCGCTTAAGGCGCGCTCCCAGACTGCGACGTCGTCGATGGCGCCGGCGAAATAATGGCTCGGAGACGCGCGCAGGATGGCGCCAATCGAGGTCGTGTCGTATGGCGTGGGGCCGGGGGAGAAGGTATTGGTGTAATCCGGCTCCGCATCGAGATAAAGCTTGGCGAGCCCGTTGTCGAACGTCCAAGCAATGTGATGCCACGCGTCATCCAGTCCGGCTTTCCGAGAATGATAATGATTGATTTGGGTGCCGCTGTTGCGAACGAAAATGTCCACCGTGTCATCGGTCCCGGCGTTGTGCGTGCCGATGTTGACCAGCGGATCGTTCACCGTGCTCGAACTCTCGGAAAAGATCCGGCGGTCGCTCTGTCCGGAGCCCTTTCCTTTGACCCAAAGCAGGATCGAATAGCGGCGCGACCGGGACACGGGCAGGCCGTTGTCGGTGCCCTCGGCGACCGTGTGAAACAAGTAGCGCTGGCTTGTGTCGCCATCGAACAGGAACGCCTTGCCGCGCTTGCCCTCCATCAGAACGGAAGAATCGGCAATGTTCGCCAGCAGCATGTGGTTGGCGGAAACGACGTCCGGCGTCGATGTGAAGTCAGAGGAGATCGTATCGAGCGGCCAGTACGAGACCAGCCCCTCGCGAATGTCGGCGGCAGAAGCCGTGACTGCGGTTAGGCTCAGACAAAGGGCGAGACGCAGCGGGGATTTGAGGAATTTGGAGTTCATAGGGTTGCGGACCGCACTGTAGCGGATGACATCGGTCCGGATCAACCCTTGGTTTCAACTCAACCCGACGGCTCTTTAGCCTGAGGACGACGAGGCCAGTCTGGCAAATCAGCAATCGCAGCAATAGAAGTGCATGAAACGACTAGCGGCGCTCTGCCGAGACTGCCCAGACGCCGCTGCGTCACTTCGCCTGAATCATTCCGCTTTTGCGCGCGTAATTGAAGAGTCCGCCGGCATCGACCACGGGCCGGACGTCGCCCAATGGTTTGAAGCGATAGTCTTTCCCTGTCTTCTGGGCGGTGACCGTGCACGTGTCGAGATCGACCTTCACTATGTCCCCGGTCTTGAGGATTTCGCACAGGCGATCGACGCATTCACAGGGATACAGTTCACCGGTCGCGACGCTGTTGCGGAAGAAGATGCGAGCAAAACTTTCCGCGAGCACGACTTTGGCGCCGGCCGAGCCGAGAGCAATCGGCGCATGTTCGCGCGAGCTGCCGCATCCGAAATTCCGTCCGCCCACGACGATCAGGTATCGGCTGTCCATCTGCCCTTCCTCGACAAAACGGACCGGATAAAGCGATTCCGGCAAGCCGCACATGGCGTAGCTGCCGAGCTTTTCGTATTCGTCCGGGATCGTCGGCACGAGCGTCAGATACTGCGCCGGGATGATCTGATCCGTATCGATATTGTCCCCGACGACATAGACAGGTCCTGTAAAAACCGATTGCATGGGAGGGAATTTGTCGGTGCGCGGGGAAGTTTTCAATCTAATAAAGCCTTTCAGTCTGATCTGATATGCGGTAACAATCGTTCACGAAACCAGCGCTGAAGCACCTCTCCGAAGAAGAGATCATGTCCACCAACCGTGAGGACTCCACAAGCGGCGAGAATAGGCCGCAGCATTTCGCCACGACCCACTGGAGTGTGGTTTTGACTGCGGGTCAGGAGGAAACTCATAAATCCGCCGATGCCATGGAGCAGTTGTGCCGAGGTTATTGGTATCCACTTTACGCGTTTGTGCGGCGTCTCGGCCACGCGCCACACGATGCCCAGGATCTGACCCAAGGTTTTTTCGCCCACTTGCTGGAGACCAATTTGGTGGGCAAAGCTCAGCGCGAAAAGGGAAAATTCCGATCATTTCTGCTGGCCTCGCTCAAGAACTTCATTGCCTCAGAGCGAGACCGCGCGCAGGCCTGCAAGCGTGGCGGTGGCTGGATCCTTGTTTCTCTGGATGAGCACGCTGCCGAGCACCGCTTGACCAGCGAACTGAAACAAGGCCTCGATCCGGAAACTCTTTATGAACGCACGTGGGCTTTGACGGTGCTTGAACAAGCGCTGAACCTCTTGGAACAAGACTACGTGGCGGCTGGCAAAGGGCCGGCCTTCCACCAACTCCAGGTCTTTCTGCTGGGCGAAAAAGTCCCTCTGACTTATTCGGCGGTGGCGGAAGGCTTGGGGACCTCCGAAGGCGCCGTGAAGATGCTGGTTCAGCGGCTGCGCCAGCGGTTTCGGGAATGTTTGCGGACTGTCGTCGCAAACACCGTTGCCACGTCGTCGGAGATTGATGAGGAATTGCGGCATCTCGTTCAAGTTCTGGGGAATTAGAAAAGAGAGGTTACTTCGCTTCGCGCGCCCGAAATTTCGTGACCTTGGCCCTTCGTTTCCTTTGTAAGGGATGGAAGCGATTCCATTGAACCAGAGCGCTTCCAGAAAGGTTTGTATGAAAAGCCGCGCCGCTTTCCTTTTGGCCGCCGCCGTCGCGGCGAACTTGAGTTGTGGCATCAGATCGTCGGTGGGGGGGCCAGTTCGAGATGAATCCGTGAGCTTGAGCGTTCGGCACAACGGACCCTCGATTTCCAGCCTGAGCCATGGCCTTGGCCGCTACGTCATGGTTGGCCAAACCGGGCTGATTCTCACCTCGCTCGACGGCATGTCTTGGAGACGGCTGGAGTCCGGGACGACAGCTTCCTTGCGCAGTGTCGCAACCGGGGACGGATTGTTCGTGGCGGTCGGTTCCTTGGGCACGATTTTGACCTCGCCGGATGGCGTGCGTTGGACCGCGCGGGGCTCGCGATCCTACCCGTGCTTTTGGAAAGTCGTGCATGGCGAGAACTCGTTCGTCGCAGTGGGCGAGAATGGCGGGATCTTCAACTCCGCTGACGGAATAAACTGGGTGAAATGCGAGAGCGGGACTTCAGCCACATTGCGCAGCGCCGCTTTCGGAGCTGAGAGATATGTCGCCGTGGGCGCGCGCGGGACGATTCTGGAATCGGCTGATGGCGTCCGCTGGGTCAAGCGCGCGTCTGGAACAACCCGGAATCTGAAAAGCGTCGCATTTGAGAACGGCGAGTTTGTGGTGGCGGGCTGCGGCGGCCTTGAGTTAAGGTCCCGTGACGGCAACACTTGGATCGAGCGCAGCGTTGATCCTTCCATCGTCGCGGGCGATTCCGACGGCGCATCCGCAGGTCAAGATCGTCGTACCCTGTGGGCTTATGACAAAGGAACGTACGAGCACAAGACTGGTAAGACCTGGATCGAGCTCAGCCCCGACATCATCAAGGCTCATGGTAAATTCGAATTCACGGAGGCGAACCGAACGCAGGAGTACGTCCTTCTGTTCGACGCTTCACGCAATATGACGGTCCGACTTTCGCGGGATCGGATGGAGTGGCGCCAAGACGAGACAGGCGACTGGATCTTTGCTTACCTCGGCGCGTGGAAGAAATGAGGCCATGGACTCTGAACTTGGAACCACCTGCCCGGCCTGCGGTGAGTCCTTGCCCAAGGATGCGCCGCGCGGACTGTGTCCCAAGTGCCTGATCTCCGCCAATGTCGGCTCGTTCGCTGACGATCAAACGGCCCTCGCGGCTGAAACGGCCAACGCAGTTTCTCAACCGCAAATCACAACTCCAAAACCCCAAATCCCGCGGCTGCGCCACTTCGGCGACTACGAATTGCTGGAGGAAATCGCCTGCGGCGGCATGGGCGTGGTGTTCAAGGCACGCCAAATCCGTCTCAAACGCCTGGTGGCGGTGAAGATGATCCGATCTGGATTGCTGGCCAGTCAGGCGGACATCCGGCGATTTCACACCGAAGCGGAGGCCGCGGCCAGTTTGCAACACCCTAACATTGTGGCCATCCACGAAGTCGGAGAGCACGACGGACAGCATTACTTTTCGATGGATTACCTCGAAGCCAAGAGTCTGGCGCAGTTGATCCGCAAACAACCGTGGCCGGTCGCGCGCGCGGCGGCTTGTGTGAAAACCGTCGCGGAAGCCATTCATTACGCGCATCAACAAGGCATTCTGCATCTGGACCTCAAACCATCCAACGTGCTCGTGGACGTGGCGGGCACGCCGCACGTGACGGACTTCGGTTTGGCCAAACGGCTGGGAGCCGATCCGGAGATGACCGCGGCCGGAGCGATTCTCGGCACGCCAAGTTACATGTCGCCGGAGCAGGCGGCCGGCCGGCGGGTGGCTGTGACCGCAGCCAGCGATGTCTATTCGCTGGGGGCTCTGCTGTACGAATTGCTGACCGGGCGGCCTCCGTTTCACGGCGAGACGACTTTGGACACAGTGAAGTTGGTGCTGGAGAAAGAGCCAGTGCCGCCCCGTGTCTTGATTCCGAAAGTCCCGCGCGATTTGGAAACGATCTGTTTGAAGTGTCTGGAGAAAGACGGACACCGGCGTTATGCCTCGGCGCAAGCCTTGGCCGATGATTTGGACCGCTGGCTGGAGCGCAAGCCGATCCTCGCGCGGCCCACGTCATCCTGGGAGCGAACGCAGAAATGGGTGCGCCGCCGGCCGGCCATTTTTTTTGCAATGGCGGCGGCGATTGTCGTGTCGCTGACCGGAGGCCTGACCGGCATCACCTGGCAATGGAGGAAAACTGTGGCGGCGCGTGAAGAGCAAACAGAAGCTCGTGAGCGTGCCGATCGGGCGTTAACCTTGATGGAAATCCAGCGAGCCGAGGATTTCTTCACTGCCGGTGATAACTCAAGGGCGTTGGCTTACCTCGCGCGTGTGCTCCGCCAAAATCCCAGCAACGAAGTGGCGGCGGCGCGAGTGCTTTCCGCGCTCAGTCAACCGAGTGCTGAGATTCGTTCGCCGGAACCGTTCCGGCACGAGGCGACAGGAGTCGCCCGATTCAGTCCAGATGGACAGCAGTTGGTGACGGCATCGTGGGATATGACGGCTCGCGTCTGGGATGCGAAAACGGGCCATCCATTGACCGAGCCACTCAAACATGATGGCGGCCTCAACGGCGCCCAATTCAGTCCGGACGGGAAGTGGGTCGTGACCGCGTCTGCCAACCACTCGGCTCAAATCTGGGATGCAAAAACCGGCCAGCCATTGACCGAGCCGCTCGAACATGATCGTGGGGTCAATTCCGCCGAGTTTAGTCCGAATGGGCAGCAGGTGGTGACGGCATCGTGGGATATGACGGCGCGGATCTGGGATGCGAATTCGGGCCGGCCCATGATGAAACCGCTCAAACATGACAGCGCGCTCAGGTCCGCCCGATTTAGTGGGGATGGGGGTCGAGTGGTGACGTTGACGACGGATTCCACAGCTCGAATCTGGGATGCGGTCACGGGCCTGCCGTTGACCGAGCCAATCAAGCATGGCTTGGTCAGGTCCGCTCAGTTCAGTCCCGACGGGCGCTGGATCGTGACAGCTTCAAGCGATGCGACCGCGCGAGTTTGGGATGCGAACTCAGGACAACCGCTGTTCCAACCGCTAAAACACAGCAACGAAGTTCTGTACGCCGAGTTTGATCCGGACGGGCAGCGGGTGGTGACGGCGTCAGGGGATGCGACGGCGCGAATCTGGGACGTCAAAACGAGCCGGCCATTGACTGAGCCACTTCAACATGGAAGCAGTGTCACGAGCGCCCAATTCAGTCCGGATGGACGTTGGGTGATGACGGTGTCTGGTGACCACACGGTTCGGATCTGGGATGCGAACACGGGCGAACTCCTAGCCGATCCCTTGAAGCATGAGGCGGCGGTCTTGTCGGCTCAGTTTAGTCCGGATGGGCGCCAAGTGCTCACCGCGTCCGGGATCGCGGCGCGGCTTTGGGATTTGAGAATCGGCGAGCCGAAGACCGCACCATTCCAAAAACCAATTGCGGCTCGCCCTGCCCAGTTCACCGCAGGGGATAAGACGGCGCGACTCTGGGACGTGAAAACGAACGCACCGTTAGTCGAAACCATGCGGCACACGGCTGACGTCAGGTCCGCTCAATTAAGTCCGGATGGGCAGAAAGTGGCGACGGCGTCGGTCGATGGCACGGCGCGAGTCTGGGACGCGAAGAGCGGACGCCCACTGACCCCACCGCTCCCACATAAGGCCATTGTCAGGTGCGCTCAATTTAGTCCGGATGGGCAGAGGGTGGCGACGGCCTCGGACGATTTTGCGATTCGAATCTGGGATGCCAACACGGGAGAGCCGCTCATCGAACCGTTCAAACATGCGGACTTGGTGATGTTCATCCAGTTCAGTCCGGATGGACAACGGCTCGTGACGGCGTCATCCGACAAAACGGCGCGGGTCTGGGACGCGCACACCGGCCGGCCATTGACCGAACCACTTCGACATGGGGCGTGGGTCCGGTGCGCCCAGTTTAGCCCGGATGGGAAGCGAGTGGTCACGGCGTCTGAGGACAAGACAGCGCTGATCTGGGACGCGAACACGGGCCAGCAATTGACCGCCCCGCTCCAACATGAGGCTGCGGTTTTTTCCGCCGAGTTTAGTCCGGATGGGAAGCGGGTCGTCACAGCGACTTGGGGCACCACCGCCCATATCTGGGATGCGAAGACGGGCCGTCAATTGACCGAACCCATCAAACATGAGGCGTGGGTTTTTTCCGCCCAGTTCAGCCCGGACGGACAGCGGATCGCGACCGCGTCTTGGGATAAGACCGCACGAGTTTGGGATGCCAAAACGGGCCGGCCATTAACCGAACCGCTCAAACATGACCACGTGGTTCGCTCCGCCGAGTTCAGTTTGGATGGGAAACGGATCGTGACGGCATCTTGGGACAAGACCGCCCGCGTCTGGGATGCGAACACGGGCCAGCCATTGACTGAGCCGCTCAGACATGAAGGGGAGGTCAATTCCGCTCATTTCAGTCCGGATGGGCAGCGCGTGGTGACCGCGTCCGAAGACATGGCAGCGCGCGTTTGGGAAGTGCCAACGGTCCCGGTGCCTGTTCCCGATTGGCTGCCCAAACTGACGGAAGCGATCGCCGGAAAACGTTTCAATGATCAGGGCGTCTCGGAGGCAGTGCCGGCGGCTGAATTCCTGGCGTTGAAACAGCAGCTTGCCGAGAACAGCGTCGCCGGTGTTTGGACTCGGTGGGCCAAATGGTTTTTTGCCGATCCCGCCACTCGAACTATTTCTCCGTTCTCCGATGTTACTATCCCGGACTATGTCCAACACCGGATTCGCGAAAACACGCTCCAAAGCTTGCGGGAAGCCGTGAATCTTGCGCCGACGAATGCGTTGGCGTTTGCCCGATTGGCCCAAAAGGTTTTAGCGCAATCTCCGACGGAAAATCCTCGAAGAGTCGGTGAGGCTGAATTCTTCAGCCGTCGCGCGTTGGAACTGGCGCCAAATGATGGGGAGGTTTTGAAGATCCGAGCGGAAATCGAGAGGCAGCTTAACAGTCTGCAGAAGCGCTAGCCACGTGTGAGGAAAAATGGGTGGCGCGGGCTACCAGCCCGCTCCGCTCGGCAACCTGCCGTGCGGAATGGAAGCGGGTGTCGCAACGAAACCAGTGCCAGGATTGTTTATCGACGCCGCACCCATTCCGTCCGGCAGGTTGCCGGACGGCACAGGCGGGTAACCTGTGCTACCCGAAACCGAATTCCCGTACAGGCTCGGAGTTCGAGCAGAAGCATCGCATTCTGCGCCGAGAAATTCCGTGACCTGCCGCAGGTTTCTCCGTTGTAGAGAGTGAACGTTGGTGGAACGGCCTGATTCGGTCGATGAGTGAGAGCGCCAACAAACGAAACAGCTTAACTGGATAACCGACGAACCGACAAAAGCCAAATCATCATGAACACTCTATCCATCCCCGCTCCACCACTCAAAACCACAGAGGCAATTGTCCGGGCGTTTGTGGACGAATACTTCAAAGCTTGGCAGGGCACCGACATAGATAAGATTCTCGGCTACTATTCCGATGACGTCGTCATCCATCTTCCCACTGGTAAGCTGGACGGGAAGGCCGCCGTCCGGGACGATTTCGTGCGCCCATTCATCACCGGATTTCCGGGCAATGTCCATGTTCCCCTGAACATCGCTCATGCCAAAAATCTCGTGGCGGTGGAGTGGCGTTTTGAAGCCAAGCACAAAGGTCCGTTCGCCGGCCTCCCGGCCACGGGCAAGCAGGTCAAAGTTTCAGGCGGCTCGTTTTATGAGTGCGACCTCGGCAAGCGACTGATCACCGCAGGACGCATCTATTTCGATCTCGGCACGCTGATGCGGCAGATTGGCAAGGACGCGTAGTCTGGATCACAACCGATCATCCGAATCACTATCCTATGAAACAGCTCATTTACGTCATGCAGTTCAAAGGGAAAGTAGCGCCAGCGAATGAATCTGGGACCGTCTTGAACGCGGATACGACCGCCCCGGGTTGCGCCATCACTTCGGTTGTCGGGCCCCACGGAATTAGTGGAACGCTGCAGCCAGTGGGCGACGCTGAAGCGAAATTTCAATCGGAGGTGACCTTCACGAGAGAGGCCAGTTTCCGGGAGTCCGGAACGATTAGCTTCGGGGAGAATCGGCACCGGTTGCATTTCAGCACGGTCGGACAGGGGTATATCGGCGCCAGTGCGGACCCGCAACTGAAGCACGGCTCAGTGATTTGGAGGATCGACCGTGGCGAGGGGCAATTCGACGGCGCGACCGGCTTGATTACCTCCAATTTTTTCGTCAGTGACACGGGCGAGGTGACGGACAACCACTTCGGAGTGATTTTTCTTAAGGATGAATAACATGAAAGACATCATCCAGCTTCAGCGTGCGACAGTAGCCGAGCACATCCGGGCAGAGAACGCCAAGGAGTGGCCGGCCGTTTACGAGACCTTCATCCAGAACGACACCGCTTACTACGACGTCGCGCCACTGGCCACGCGATTTAAAGGCATAGCTGGCGTCAAAGATTTCTATCAAGCAATCACGATTGCTTTGCCGGACTTTCATATCACCGTCACAGCCGAGTATGACACGTCGGGATGCTCAATTCGGGAAGCCACGATTGCCGGAACTCACCAAGGCGAATATTGCGGCGTCCCGGCCAGTGGCAAATATGTGCGCATTGAGGTTGCGGGATTTTTCCTTTTTGGGACTGGTGAGGATGCCCACAAGCTTGTGGCCGAGCGCCTCTATTTCGACAACGGAATGGTGCTTCGCCAGATGCGGGGCGAAACGGATGCGCCGACCGGAATTGGTCTCGCCGAGTTAGTCCCAGAGATCGCCAGCGCATCAGGCTTGCGAAGGCAACTTCCCTTCAGTTGAAACAATCGAGCCTTGCTATCGGTGCGCCTGTTTGATCAGTTCGATCCGATCGTTTCCCCAATGCAAAGACGTGATTTCCTCAGAGTCGTTGCCCAAGCTGCCGGAAGCGCGCTGGCCTTTGGGAGGGCCACCCATGGCGCCGAGGCCGCTGGTAACGGCGAAAGCCAGGGCGCCAAAGAATACCTGCGCTCCATCATGCCCAGCCGTGAACGAATCGCCCAGTTCACGGAGGTGATGACTCCCGAGGAGAGCGTCCAGCGCAGCAATGGGTGGACTTACGATCCCGAACTCGGATGGGTCCATTGTCCCGCCACGCATTCCAATGGCGTCGATAAATCAAAAACCTTTTACAGCTATGAATCCGACGGTGCTCGCCGCGTCGGTCATTTCGCGAGCAAACCCTGCCGCATCCATGCTTACGGCGACAGTTTCACGCATTGCGACCAAGTCAGCGATGGCGAAACCTGGGAAGAATATCTGGCCGCCCATCTTCAAGAGCCGATCCGCAACTACGGAGTCGGCGGCTACAGCGTTTATCAGGCTTACCGGCGCATGTTGAAAGTGGAGAAGCAAGCCGGCGCCGGTCATATCATCTTGAACATTTACGATGACGATCACTTCCGCAATCTGGACGCCTGGCGGTCCATCCGTTCCGGCCCCAATTCGCAATGCGGGTTCACTCTGCCCCATTTGCGAGTGAACGTTGGACAAGGCCGCTGTGAACAAGTCGAGAACCTGTTGCGCACCATCGGAGAGGTCTCCAAACTTCGTGACGAGGATTTCATCGCGAAGGCATTCAAGGATGATCCGGGGCTGCAATTGATGTTGGCCACGCGGGCCGCCGGCGGGGCTACGCCCAAAACGGTGAGCGCAATCGCGGCCAGCTTTGGTGTTCCGGTGGCAAAACCAGGTTCTGGGAACTTGGTCCAGCAGATCAGGCAAATCCACACCGAAGCCTCTCTCTACGCCACGAGGAA
This sequence comes from Verrucomicrobiota bacterium, assembly GCA_016190065.1. Classification (GTDB taxonomy): domain Bacteria; phylum Verrucomicrobiota; class Verrucomicrobiia; order Limisphaerales; family SIBE01; genus VHCZ01. The sequence goes on along the minus strand of JACPRI010000003.1, from coordinate 1,261 downwards.
TGTCGTGTCCTGGTTCGAGAAGTTTGTGAACGGCGCCGGCAAAAAGCTCCTGATCATCCTCTCATTCGGCAGAGGCAACATGGCCAGCGCGTTGGCGGGCGGGCCGCGTTTCGATCAGGGTTTCGTGGAATGGCTGCGCACCAAACCCTATCCGGTGATCGACATGCGGGATGTCTTCGCTCAGGAATATCGCCAATCCAGGTTGGAGATCGGACCCTTTCTCAACCGCTTCTACAATGGCCATCATACGCCGGCCGGGAATTTCTTCACCGCCTGGGCGATCAAGGGCCGAGTCGCAAAATGGCTCGACCCAGCTCCGTTGCCCTACCGCCCTTGAAGGCGTGGTTCAAATGCAGTCCTGTCCGAGACGTTTGAACTTTAGAATTTCTCCGTGACCTTCGAACAAGTTTTCCTTTGTAAGGAGTAGAAAGAGACCCACATGGCGACCCATCAAACCTGCCCGACCTGCGGTGCCGTCTTGCCCGCCAACGCGCCTCGTGGTCTTTGTCCGAAGTGTCTCATAGCAGCAAATGTCGGCTCGCTCGATGGCGATCAAACCGCCGTCGTGACTGAGATGCCCGACGCCGTGGCTCAATCGCAAATCGCAAATCCAAAATCGCAAATGCCGAGGGTTCGTTACTTCGGCGATTATGAGCTGCTCGAAGAAATCGCGCGTGGCGGCATGGGCATCGTCTTCAAAGCGCGGCAAGTCAGCCTGAATCGGGTCGTGGCGCTCAAGATGATCGCCGCCGGGCAACTGGCGTCACCGACGTTGGTCCAGCGTTTCCACGCGGAAGCCGAGGCTGCGGCCAATCTCGATCACCCGAACATCGTGCCGATTCACGAGGTGGGGGAGCACGAAGGCCAGCATTACTTCAGCATGAAGTATGTGGAAGGCGGGAGTCTGGCGGAACATCTCTCCCGTAACAGCCGACGCAAGGAGGCTCTCGCTTCAGAATCCGAAATCCGAAATCCGAAATCCGAAACGACACCAGAGCCTCCTGACGTCGGCTGCTACGACCCGAAGGGAGCGGCAAAACTCATGGCCACAATCGCCCGTGCTGTCCACTACGCCCACCAGCGCGGCATCATCCACCGTGATCTGAAGCCTGGGAACATCTTGCTCGACGCCAAGGGCGAGCCGCACGTGACAGATTTCGGGCTGGCCAAGGTATTGGAAGGGGAGAGCGATTTGACGCGGACCGCGGCAGTGTTGGGCACTCCGAGCTACATGTCACCGGAACAGGCGTCGGGTCAGACC
>JACPRI010000106.1 GCA_016190065.1 Verrucomicrobiota bacterium | reverse complement strand
GTCCAAGCGTCGTGCTGAGGTCCGCGGACAACAACAGGATGGTGAGAAGGAAATTCAAATTGGATTTTGACATAAAGGCTTCTCCTCCGCGTCTCAGATGATCCACGGCTCGCGCATGGCGCGCGCGCGGAGTCGATTGGCTTCGGGATCGTTTATGAACTCCTCTTTAACGGGGTCGAATTTCATGTTTCGTTTCAACCACATGCAAATGTTCGCGCCGTGCACGGCCGTCATGGAACGGTGCATGACCTCGGCGTTCGCCACCGTGAGGCGTCGCGACTTCACACCGTTGAAGAAATCGCGCACATGATTCAGAGCGCGCCCCGTGCGCGCGGCGTAATTGGCCACGATCCTCTTGAAATCTTCCAGGAGCGCCGGCGAGGAAACCTCGGGCTGTTTATAACCGTCGGCGACCGATACCCAACCTTCGCTGCCTTCAAAACGCATTCCACAAGAGCCTTTCCACCACTTGTCGCCTCGGGAGAGCACCATCTTCACTCCGTTGGGAAAAACGGTGACCATACCGTCGCCGCTGGGATTGTGGACGTACTCGTACTCGACCGGCGAGGTGTGGAGCGAGTCGATGCCCGCCATGCTTTGCGCGAAAGTGTGCGCGCCCCACTCACCGATGCAACTGGTGTGAAAATCATAATGGCCCCGCCAGCGGCCTGCGACGTAACCCGAGTTGAAAGGACGCCACGGACAAGGGCCCAGCCACAGATCCCAATCCAACTCCTCCTTGGGCGGTTCGGTTTCGGCCGGGAGCCAATCGTGCCGCATTTCCGCCGCGTCCCAGGGTGCGATATGCGCCTGCGTGGTGTGCACTTTGCCGAGCCGTCCGGAGCGGGCCGCTTCGATGGCAAAGACGAAATTCGCTTCGCTCAGCCGTTGCGTGCCGGTTTGGTAAACGCGGGCGTAGCGCCGGGCGGTTTCCACCACGGCCCGGCCTTCGGCAATGGTCATCGCGGACGGTTTCTCAGAATAGACATCCTTGCCGGCGCGCATCGCCAGGATCGAGGCCAACGCATGCCAGCGATCACCGGTGGCAATCAACAGAGCGTCGATGTCCGTGCGGGTGGCCAGGAATTCACGCAGGTCGCCGTACACGGCACAATCCGTGTTGCCATATTTGGTATCGACCAATTTTTTCACGCCGTTGCGCGCGGACCGTTTGGCGTCGCAGACGGCGACGAATTGCACATCCGTTTCGCGCAGCATCCAGTTGAGGACGTAGGAGCCGCGCCCGCCGATGCCCAGGCCGCCGAGCACGATGCGTTCACTGGGAGGCACGGCGCCGTTCCGCCCTAAAGCGGAAGCCGGGATCAGAAATGGAACGGCCACAGCGCCGCTACCGAGGGCAGCGTGTCTCAGGAATTCACGACGAGTCAGTTTTCTTCTCATAACATGAAGGACCAACCACGTTTCCCCGAAACGGGAGCACACTCTACCCATCGCTTGGCGAAGTTGCTCCTTCTGTTGTTCTGAACTTTCGTGAACCTTCCTTATTTCCTTTCGCGGGCTTGACCTTTTCCCAGAACCAGCCACATTACCCGGCTCGATTTTGAAATCCGCCCACCGATGGTAGATTGGAACCAGTGGCGCGGATTTTGGAAAACAGTGACTTAGAAGCTATGCTGCACATTCGAAACATCGCGATCATCGCGCACGTGGATCACGGCAAAACCACGCTGGTGGATTGTCTCTTGAAGCAATCCGGCACCTTTCGCGCCAACCAGCATCAAGTGAACGAGGAACGCCTGATGGACTCGATGGACCTCGAGAAGGAGAAAGGCATTACCATCCGCGCGAAAAACGCTGCCTTCAAATACAAGAATTACCACATCAACATCGTCGATACCCCGGGCCACGCCGATTTTGGCGGCGAAGTCGAGCGCATCATGAGCATGATCGACGGCGTGCTGTTGGTGGTGGATTCGGTGGACGGTCCACAGGCCCAGACCCGATTTGTCTTGCGCAAAGCGCTCGAGACCGGCGCCAAGCCCATCGTCGTCATCAACAAGATCGACCGCGAGAACGCCATGCCGCACAAGGTGCTCGACGCGGTTTTTGAGTTGTTCGTCTCCTTGCACGCCACCGATGAGCAACTCGATTTTCCGGTCATCTACGCCAGCGCCAAGGGCGGCTATGCCAAAGAGCAGCTCGACCACGCCAGCGGCACGATGGAGCCGCTCTTCGACGCCATCATCAAACACATTCCGCCGCCCCGCGCCCACGCGGGCGAGGGGTTCAAACTGCTCGTCGCCAATCTTGATTATTCGGATTACGTCGGGCGCATCGCGCTCGGAAAAATCGTTTGCGGCAAGGTGAAAGTCGCCGATCCCGCCGTCTGCATTCACGGCGACGGGCGCAAGGAATCAGCGAAAGTTACGGCGATCTACCATTTTGAAGGCATGAAGCGGATCGAGATTCCCGAGGCGCACGCCGGCGATATTATCGGCCTGACCGGCTTCGAGGAGGTGTTCATCGGCGAAACGATTACGGACAGCGCCGAGCGCGAACCGCTGCCGTTCAAACCGATTGATCCGCCGACGATTCAGATGGAATTCGCCGTCAACGACGGACCGCTCGCCGGTCAGGACGGCAAGCTCGTGACGGCCCGCCATATTCGCGAACGGCTCATCAAGGAAATGCGCACCAACGTGGCCTTGCGCGTCGCGGACACTCCGGCGCCAAATATTTTTGCCGTCAGCGGCCGCGGTGAAATGCAGATTGCCATCCTGGTCGAGCAGATGCGCCGCGAGGGTTATGAAGTGCTCGTCTCGCGTCCGGAAGTCATTTACCGGAAAGACAAGGACGGCAATCTCCTCGAGCCGATCGAGAGGCTTTTCCTCGAAATCCCCAAAGTGGCGATGGGTGAAGTGCTGGAAAATCTGGCGAGCCGCAAAGGCGAAATCACAACCATGAATCATCATGGCGAAGACGTCAGCATCGAAGCGCTGATTCCGACGCGCGGTCTGATCGGTTTTGAAACCGATTTGGTGAATCAGACGCGCGGGCTCGGCGTCATGAGCCATCTGTTCCATGAATATGGCCCGGATCGCGGCGAAATCGCCGCGCGCAAAAACGGTTCGCTCGTGAGCATGGAGAGCGGCGAAGCGATGGCCTACGCTCTCAACATGGTGCAGGAACGAGGCCGGCTCATGGTGGAACCTGGCGAACAGATTTATGCCGGCATGATCGTTGGAGAAAACGCCCGGGAAAACGACATCCCGGTCAACCCGTGCAAGGCCAAACGACTGACCAATATGCGCAGCCAGGGCGAAGGCAAGGGCATCCAGTTGAACCCGCCTTTGAAGCTGTCCCTCGAGCGCGCCCTCGAATACATCGGTCCAGATGAATACGTCGAAGCCACGCCGAAAAATCTGCGCCTGCGCAAGAAGATTCTCGACGAAACACAGCGCAAGCGCGCTCAACAAAACCGTGCCGTGAAAGTCATCGCGGCGTAGTTGACGCACGCCCCTGGGGCGCGCTTCCCAGCCT
>JACPRI010000002.1 GCA_016190065.1 Verrucomicrobiota bacterium | reverse complement strand
GTCGCGGCGTTGCAAAAGGCGGGCGAGGTGGTGCCGGTGTTCAGCGACAAACATCTCGCCGCGCGCTGGGAAGACGGCAAGTGGATGTATGAGAAAGCGCGCCAGATGAACATTCCCTTCATGGCCGGTTCTTCGCTGCCTCTCGCGTGGCGGCGTCCTTGGTTGGAAATCCCTATCGGCACCCCTTTCGACGACGCGTTGTCCGTCGGCTACGGCGGCCTCGAAGCTTACGGATTTCATGCGCTCGAAACGCTTCAGTGCATGGTCGAACGCCGCCGTGGCGGTGAAGCCGGTGTTGCGTCCGTGCAATGTCTGGAAGGCCCCGCGGTCTGGGAAGCGATGAAGGCGGGCCGATTCTCCCGCGATCTGCTCGCAGCCGCGCTCAGCCGCCACACTCCGCCGATCGAAGGCAACTTCGAAACTCGTTGCCCGAACCCGGTCGTCTTTCTGATCGAATACGCCGATGGCTTCCGCGCGTCGTGCGTGATGTTGAACAATCTGGCCCAACAATTCCTCTTTGCCGCGAAACTCACGGGCGATTCCGGATACGCCTCGACCCAATTCTGGCTTCAGGAACCCACCTTCGGCCACTTCGATTACCTCGCCAACGCCATCATGGAATTGATTCGCACTGGCCAGCCGCCGTACCCCGTCGAACGCACCGTGTTGACCACGGGGATCATTTCCACGGCGATGGATTCGCGCTTTGAAAAGCAACGCCGAATCGAAACACCCGACCTGAAGATCGGCTACCGGCCTGTCGATCATTCCCTGGGCGCTTATCGTCATCCCGACGCCGCCAACGCGCGTCACGGCGGATGGATCGATCTGTTCAACGGCTCGAACCTCGATGGCTGGCGCGAAAATCGTTTCGCGCATCAGCCGGTCTGGGAAGTGAAAAACGGAATCCTCATCGGCAAGGGCGGCCAAGGGTATCTGGCGACGTTCGAGCAGTTCGACGACTTTGAATTGTTCGCCGAAGTGCGCATCTATGACACCGCTGGCGGCCGCGGCAACAGCGGCATTTATTTCCGCTGCCAGCCGCATCTCGACCGCAAGCGCGAGTATCCGGAAGGCTACGAAGCCCAGTGTGATCACGGCGACACCCGCAACTATACCGGGAGCATTTACCACCTGGCAGTGCCCAGCGCCCGCGCGCCAAAGCCCCGCGTCAAAGATGGCGAATGGTTCACGCTCCGCCTCGTCGCGCGCGGGGATCGTCTGCGCACCTGGGTCAACGGCGAGGCCGCCGTGGACTGCCGCGATCCCGAGAACCGCTACCGCTCCGGATCGGTGCTTCTCCAAATGCACCATCGAACGGGCGCCGTCGAATTCCGCGAAGTGCGCCTCCGCCGGCTCACAGCTCCGGACGCAGTGCAGTTGAGATGAACCATCTCGGCCATCCGACACAATGTTCCCCTCACCGTGCCCTCTCCCTTGGGAAGAGAATCGCCCGAAGCTGTTTCGAGCATTGAACACCCCTGGCACCCTTTTTTCCTCCTCGTCCAAATGCCCGAAGGTGACGCGAGCGCTCTCCTTGATGGCCAAACTTGACCGCCCTGGAACCACAAACTAGTTTCGTTTTGTGAGCGAACATGAGTTAAGGGCAATCCTTGCTGAGCTGGCCAAACGGCAGGCAGAAGAACACGCCAAGACCGAAGCTGCACAGCAGCAGACCGAAGCCGCGCAGCAACGAACCGCAGCCGCGCAGCAACGGACCGAAGCCGCACAGCAGCGGACTGAAGAAACCCTTCGCCGGGTCACTGAACAACTCGGCGGCCTGGGCAACAAGTTCGGCTCGTTCACCGAAGGGCTGGCTTTCGATTCCATGCGCCGAATTCTCAAGCAGCACTTCGGCGCGGAGGTCGTTTCGTCCCGGACCAAAGCCTTCCGTGGCTCCCGCACTCAGGAATTCGACATGGTGGGTGTTCGCAATGGCCGCCACAAGGAAGTCTATCTCGTCGAAGTCAAAAGCGAACTGAACGTCGAGGAACTCAAGAAAACTCTCAAGAAGCTCAGGGAATTCTTCCAGTTCATGCCGCACCTCAAAGGCATGAAGCTTTACGGCATCATCTCCGCCGTGGACGTGCGCGGCGCGCTGGCCGACCGCGTCTTGCACGAAGGTCTTTACCTCGCCACCGCTGGCGACGAGAATTTCAAGCTCGTGAAATCTCCGGGTGATTTCAAACCGAAGGCCTTCACCGCAGAATGAGGGTTCCAAGGGATCCGTGTTTTCACAAACGCAGCTACGATGCATGGCTGCATTTCAACTCGGCCAGCGATCCCAGCCCAGTAACCAATCCCAAACAGGAGAACGCAGAGGACACAGAGGCTGGAAGAGCCGAAACGCAGGATTTCTTTGGATCATTTCGCTCACGAAATCGCAGCCGGCCCAAGCACGCGAGGAATGATCGGAGCTTCTGTCCTTAGCCTCAGTTCTCTCCGTTTGCTCCTGCGCGCTGCACGCGCTGAGCAATCGTTTCCAGATTCACCAGCGCGGCACGGTCCCCGGCTTTGCGGACCAATTCGCAAATCAGTTCGATCATGCGGAACTCCGGATCCACCACATATAAAACGGACGGGTGGCAAAGCAGATCGAACACCGCGCGGTGTTCGATAGCCCACTCGACGCCCAGCCGGATTGCCTGAAGATAGTGTTCCAGCTTCCAACGCGCGTTGCGGAACGCGCCGACGTCGCTGATCGGACTCATCGGGATGTCGATGAGCCCCGTCGGATACACAAACGGCTGGGCCGCACTCTGCGAGCGGACAATGCCTTCCAGCACCTCGGCCGTTGGCGCGGCTCCAGGCTGGCCGTAAGGATGCGCCGGATATTTGCAACTGATCCACTTGAAGCCCAGGTCGAGCAACATGCGCTGAACGTCCTCCCGTCCGTGCAGGCCATTCGCGAAACCGCCCGGCGTCCGAAAACCCACCGACGCGGCGCCGAGCCGCTGTTTCATTGCGTCCGTGCAAAGCTGGATGTTCTCGCGGATCACTTGGGCGGGTGATTTTCCGGCAATGAGCCAGGGCGCGCGTTGGAATCGGAACTGAATCTCTTCCGGTTTCCGCGCGAGGACGTTGACGTGATCGTACGTGTGGTTGCCGAGAGCATGGCCTTCGAGGACCAACTCCTTCAGCCAATCGATGTTTTCCTGCTCGAACACGCGGCCCACGACAAAGAAATGAATGAGGCCGCCGCAGGCTTTCACGCGACGGGCGGCTTCAAGGGAATACTTCTTGGTTTTCTCGTTGAGCAAGCCCTTCGCGTAATCCCATTCCGTATCTTCCCAGCGCGGGAAGTTGCGCGACATTTCCAAGTCGAGAGTGACAGAGATGAGGGCCTTTTGTTGAACTGCCGCGGCGGGCGCCAACCGAGACATCGAGCCGGCGACCATTGCCATGGAAGCCAGAAACCGGCGGCGTGGGAGTCTCAAATCTTCGGCTTGGAGTGTCTGAGGCTCTTGGGATTCGCGCGTCCGTCTCGGTGTTGAAGCAACAGGTAGGACAGCGCTTCCTTTCCCCTCACCCCGGCCCTCTCCCCACGGGAGAGGGAGAATCTGTCGCCGCTGTGCAGTCGTGAGAAAGGCTCCGGTTTTCTGATGCGCGGGAAGGGATGTTCCCTCTCCCCAAGGGAGAGGGCCAGGGTGAGGGGAAAGGAAGCGTGCAACCGCCTCGCGCCGCGATTTCGACTGCGGGATTTCCATTATCACATCCTTTCCCATTCTTTGTTCGAGGCGCATCCATGTGCGCGCTTATGGATTCGGTGAAGAGTACCGAATCCACGACACCTGCGTCACGAGTTGGTTGAGCGCGGCGAAACTGATGTGCGCATTGGTGGCGTAGCGCGGCGTTTTGTTCGCTGGAAAAGTGGCCAGCGTCGCGTCGCCGACGAGGAACACGTTAAAATCCTTTGATAGATTCTCATAGCCAGCGGTTGTCTTGCAGAAGCACATATCCGTGGCGTAACCGGTCAGGAGCACGTGACGAACGCCGTGCTGTTTCAAGAAATCCCGGAGCAACGAATAGCCTTGCGCGTCGTAGATGACGATGTCGTCGCGATGCACCTCGATGTCGCGCGTCACAGGAATGGGCAGGTCCCAAAAGCCGGTGTTGTTGTAACGCGGGCCGGCGTCGAGGCCCGGGAATTGGCGGAAGTAATCGATCACAGGCGTGGCTTTCGAGAGTTGGAGCGTGGCCGGCAAGGGTTCCCCGCGATAGCTGAAAGTGTGGAGTTTCTCGTGAAGTTCCTTAGCGCCCTGTTTGATTTCTTCGTCGGTCGGCCGCCGAGTAAACGAACGGTACAGCTTGCGCCGAATCGGATCTTCCTCGCCCGGCAGCGAATACATGATGAAAGCGACCTTGCCCCGAAGCGATTTGTGGAACGGATCAATGATTTGGCGCGTGTGGCGGGCGGCAAAATGGTTCTTCTCAGGCGTGCAGAAATCCGCGCAACCGGCCGGTTCGGGCGTACGCCAGCCTTGGCCGTCGTCGATGCCCCAGGGATGCACCATGATGATCGCGGTGGCATCCGCGCGCAATCGGTTCGGCATTTCGATGATGCCGCGAGCATTGTAGCTCCAGCGCCAGGCGCGCACGTGCAAGTCAGCGCGGTCGTCGTTGACGATCGCCGGGGCTTCGTAGCGGACGAGGTCCTCGACCGGTTGGACGAATTCAGGATGATCGGCGAGCAAAGGCGGAGCATTCGTCAGCCGCACCAGGCGATTCTCGTAAGTGCGGCTTGGCTCTGCCGTGAAGGCCGAGAGCGTCCAGGAGGCGGCCGCAGTAAGCAAAATCACGAAGCGCCGCAAATTATCGTGTCGGGATTTCATGACTGATTCTGAGTTTTCAAGTTTGGTCCGCTCTCACGGGAGGGAGTCTGAGTTCAGGATATGCGGCGAGTCCTTGGCGTCAACCACCCAAGATCGACATTCAGTTCTTGAAAAACCCAATGGCCCTGCCCAGGCTCTGGGCCATTTTGGCCATTTGCGAAATCGGGCTGCGATGAGACATTAACTGCGGACACGGATTCGGACGGTTGCCGAACTTCAGTCGATCCGTGCCTCTCCATGGAACGCGTGGCCCTGATCTGAGAATTCATCGGTTGGAATATTTATGGTTGATGCAATGAACTCGAACAGCGGGCGCAAGGGATCCTCCTGGTTGCGCAAATTGAGTTGGGCTGTGGGAGCGCTCGTCGCGCTTCTGGTAATTGTTTATTTCGTGGCGACGAGTTCGGCCTTTGTGAAAGCGTTCGTTTTGCCGAGAATCGGCCCGGCGATTGGGGCTGATCTCGCTGCTGAACAAGTATCCCTCAGTCCCTTCTCTCAAGTTGTTCTACGGAAGGTTCAACTTCGAACCACGGGCGCAGAGCGACTCGTCACTGCAGACGAAGCCAAAGTCCGCTACAATCTGTTGGCAATCCTCCGAGGCGATATCGATGTGCAGGAGGTGACCTTGACCGCGCCGCAGGTTCACATCGCGATTGAAGCCGACGGCAAGAGCAACCTGGATCCCTTGCTGAAGGCCGGACCAGCTCCCAAAACGGCCGCGCCAGCCAGTCCTCTCCGGCTGAACGTCCGCAATGTGAACGTGAAAAACGGAAAGTTGCGAATGATCAGCCGGCAGAAAGACGGAACAACCCAGACCGTGGAAGTGGAAAACCTTAATCTTGCGATCGATCAATTGCGGAATGGCAGCACCGGCAAAGTCAGCCTTTCCACGGAAGCAAAGTTCGCCCAAAGCGCCTCAAGCGCAAAGACCGGAGGCAGTGACGGCGCGCAAGCCAAGCTGGCGGGTGAACTCACCTTGGGACTGGATGCGCAGTTGATGCCGAGTGCCATCCAAGGCGCCGTGCGTGCGGATCTCACCCAAGCGGATGGCGCTTTCAAAGACCTCGCCGGCTTGAGCGCCAATCTTCAGGCCGACACGACTCTCAACGAAATCCGCCAATTCGCGCTCCGTTTTGAGCGCGGTGGCAAAGCCCTCGGCAGCATCGCCGCGAGCGGCCCGTTCAATCTGGAAAAGCGCGAGACGCGGTTGAAGCTCGACGTTCAGTCCATCGATCGCCAGGTGTTGAACCTCATCGGCGCTCCACGCGGCTGGGATTTTGGCGATTCGACGCTGAACGCGTCGGGCACAGTTGAAGTGGCGCAAAACGGCGCCACGATTGCCACCACCGGCTCGATTGTGGGCAACCGCGTCGGCATTCGGCAAGCCGCAGGAGTCACGCCCCCGCTGGACTTGAACCTCGAGTATCAGATCAACCTGAACTTAGATCAGAAGACCGGATCGGTCGCGAAGCTCAGCCTGTCCGCCAAGGAGAATCAGCGAGACCTGCTCCAGGCCTCGCTGGATCGTCCAATGCCTTTGAATTGGGGCGGTGCGACGGCCAGCGTTCCCGACTCGACGCTTCAACTGGCCGTTCGCGATTTCAACCTGCACTCCTGGCAAGCTGTGCTCGGCACGAACGTTCCCGCAGGACGCGTGAATCTTCAGCTAACCCTCCAGACTCTGCAGGACGGAAAGAAACTGAGCACCAAACTTGCCGGCGACGTTCAAGAGCTGGCAGCAAAGGTCGGGACGAATCGGATTGAACGAGCCCAAGCCCGTTTCGCCGTCAGCGGACAAGTCGCAGATCTGAGTGTCGTGGACCTCGATTCATATCGACTGGAACTGCTGCTGCAAAATCAGGTTGTAGCCAGCCACGCCGGCACGCTGCACTACGACCTCGCCAAGAACGAAGTGAATCTGAAGGCCGACTCGGAAGCTTCCCTGCCGGATTTGCTCAAGCCGTTTCCCGTTCCCGAACTGAAAGCAGCCAAAGGCAAAATCAGGAGCGCCGCCACGTTCACTCAGAAT
>JACPRI010000110.1 GCA_016190065.1 Verrucomicrobiota bacterium | reverse complement strand
TCTTTCACGGTTAAAGAAAAATTCGTGGACTGCAGCGAGAGTTGAGCCTGTGCGGTCGAATCGGACGCCAGATACTCGCGCAAGGCTTCTCCGTCCGCCTGGCTGATAAACACTCCCGGGATCGGCGAGAACTCGGTCGCTCCCATGATCAGCCGCGACGTCACATCCCGGTTGTTGTAAACAATGGCAAAAGACGCCCCGGCGGCGGAGGCCAGGGAGAGCTTCTCGCAGAAATAATTTTCGCCGCGTTGAATCAGCGCAGCACGGCTCTTCACATCGACCTTGATGCCCGTGGACGTCGTTCCGAGGTCCACGAGCGCCACCGACGGAGTTGGGGTGTCCGGAAAAACTCCCAGCGCCGGCAATGCCACAATGGATTGCAGATTCGCCGGGACCGATTTGCCGCTGACCAACACTCTCAATCCCTGGTCCGGGATCAGCGCGGACACGCTCGACGAGTAAGTCACTTGCGTCCGAGGCGGTCGATTTGGCCAGGTCCGGGCCAGCCTCACAGCCATGCCGGCGTCCGGAACGCCGAAGCCAAGATTGTGGCTGACGCGGAAGCCGGCGCGGTTGGTCGTGACACCCGGATCCGCCAAATCCACATGGCGTGCGGAGTGAATCAGGATTTGCTGCACGTCGCGATAAGACAGGTTGTTGTTCGCGCCGAGGAGGAGCGCGGCCAGGCCGGCGATTTGCGGAGCGGCCGCCGACGTGCCGCTGAAGCCGGTAGAATCGAAACCGTAATTGGCGAGATCGTTCGTGTACGCATTGCCGTTGAACCCGAACACGCCCACCCGATCGGTCGTCAGCAAGTTGGGCGAGCTTTTGTTGCACGGGGTCGATTCCTCATCGACATCTCCGCTGGGCGCCGCCACCAGCAAATTCGCGCCCGGTGTGCTGTAGCGCGTGACGCGCCCGTCCAATCGCACTGCTGCCACCGCGATGGCGCGCGGGTCGGCCAGGTAGCCGTCGTCATTGGCGTCGTGGCTTCGCGTGCGGCCATTGCCGCCGGCGCGCACCATGACCACGCCGCGGCCCTGGCGTCCAAAGGTCACGGCGTTGGAAATCGCCAGGTTCTCCAGCGAGCTGGCACGAAGCTGCTCGCGGCCGTCCTTGCCCCAGCTATGGTTCTGAACGCCGACCACGTTGGACTGATATTGAAACATGTCCATCAAAGCTTCATCGCTGACCTCTAATCGATCTTGATCGCTGAACAAAACCCAACTGGCCAGGCGCGCCTCCGGAGCGACACCGGAAATGCCGATCTTATTGTCCCCCTTTGCCGCAGCCAAACCGGCGACGGCTGTGCCGTGATTGGCGATGGGGCCGGCCGGCAAGCCATTGGTGCGTTGATGATAGAAATCGTAGTGGAGGCGCGCCTCGCTTTGCGGCGCCAGATCGGGATGCTCGAAATCCACGCCATCGTCGGCGAGAGCAATGATCACGCCCCGCCCGCGGCTGTAAGCCCATGCCGCCCGCACATTCAAATCAATACCCAGTGGAGATCCATTCGTGTCGCGGTTTTCGAGGTAAGGCTGCCATTCCGTGCTCGGCCGGTCGGGCTGAAAGAAGTAGCGATCGTTCGGTCGAGCGGCGTAGCTGCCGTAAAACTTTTTCGGCTTCATAGCCACCGGGTAAGCCGCGACGACGCGCGCGTCCTGACTGAGCGACTGAGCTTCGTGCAAGCCCGTCCAGGCATCAGGTGCTTCCAGAATGAACAAAGTTTCCGTGAGCCGCCGGGCGAGCTGGAGTGGCCGATCCTGAATCACGTGGGCGAGGTCCTTCGGTTGCCTAAACTCAAGAACGATGCGGTTTCCCAACTTGATGTAATCGGTGGAAGATGATTTGTGATCTGGCCACGCTTTGAGCCAATCCGCGCGCGGGAAAAGACTCTTCCTTACCGTTCCCGTGCCCGATGGCCTCTCAACCCGGTATGCAACAGCCTGCGGCTCGCGGAATTCAAAACGAACAGGCGGAGAACCGGGCGATTCCTGTCCGGCGATGGCAACGAAACTCACCCGAATGATGAATCCAAAAACCAAAACAAACCGCATGGCTGGAGGCAAAGATAGCAGGAAACATTCCCCGAGCGAGCGTCAATCTCTTCACGCTCGAACCGGAACGGGACCGCGTCAGCCTGTCACGCGGGCTTGTCCGTTCCAAGGTCAACGCTGAGTTCAAGGATGGTCTGTTGAAGGTTCACATCGTGAAGGACGAGAAAGCGAAGCCCAAGGCCATCGAAGTGAAGGTTGCGTGATTGGGTGCGGCTTTGAGGCGGGACCGGAGTGAGCGCTGGTCCCGCAATTTCTGAGTTGAAATCTCAGTCGTCTGTCGTGTGGTTTAACTCCAGGAGAGCCAGGTGGGTGAAAGCGACATCTGGAGTAATGGAGTGTTGGAGTGCTCGAATGCTGGGGAGCCCAATCCTCCACCTCTCCATTACTCCATTTGGACCGAGGCTCTCGCCGCGCGCAAAATAATTGGTAAAGGGCGTCGCGGAAATGCCGATATATCGCATTAGCAGAGTGATCCACGAGCGGGACGGAAGACAGCTCGTGAGGCAGCGATAGTAAGGACGCACAATTACTTCCTTGAGGAGGTGATGGAGGCAGGTCTGTCTTCGCTGCTCGTCAGGTCCAGGTTGCAGAAACCGAGTTATCGTCCAAATTAGAGTGGGTGTTGCAGCCTGGAAGTTGAGGTCGATTATGATCGCCGACTTAAAAGATTACTACGAGTTGCTCGGAATCTCGCGCGAGGCAAGCGGGGAAGAAATCCGCAAGGCGTTCCGCAAGCTGGCGCGCCGATTTCATCCTGATCTCGCGGACTACAAGGCGAGGGCCGAAGAAAAATTCAAGGAAATCAACGAAGCCTATGAGGTGCTCGGCGATCCCGAAAACCGGCGGAAGTACGATCTTGGGCAGGGACGCTGGCATCGATTCTCTGGTTTTGGCTCGCGTCACATGCGGAGGGAAAACGACCGTTTCCGCCGCCGGAATGGGCGCGAAGATTTCCGGCCCTACACCGAGCGGCCCGAATTCCGGAGTTTTTATGAGGATTTCTTTGGAGGCCAGCGTGGCGGAGCGAACAGTTTCTCCCGTTCGGAAGCAGACAACCGGCGCAAGCGATCCTCAACTTCAGATCGATCCAGCCGGTCTCCGCGACCCGGGAACGACATCGAAGGCGAGATGCTGGTGTCGCTCGGCGAGGTTTTGAATGGGTCCATCCATACGATCGCGGTTCTACGGAACAACCCGTTGACGGGCGAACCGGAGCAACGCCCCTTGCACGTGAGGATTCCCGCGGGCGTCCGTGACGGTCAAATGCTTCGGTTGGTCGGCCGTGGAGATTACGGGATCGAGGGCGGTCCAGCGGGCGATCTTTTTCTACGGATCCGCTACGCCCGGCATCCGGAATTTCGAGTTAGCGGCACGGATCTGATGTATGAATTGGAACTGACCCCATGGGAGGCCTTTTTCGGGGCCAGGAAAACCATTTCCACGCTCGACGGAGAAGTCGCGATCAAGGTCCCGTCCGCCACCTCGGGCGGGCAGCGGTTGCGCCTGCGAGGACGGGGACTCCCTGACTCTGAGGGGATTCGCGGCGACCTTTACGCTCTGGTCTCGGTCAAGATTCGTCTGAGAGATTTGGCGAAAAAGGTTTTCAGGCGCGGTTAGCTAAGGCGGCCTAGCGCGAACGGGCCTCACGTGCCTCGAATTGGGCTCGAATCTGCAGATGAATCCTCAGCTCCAACAGGCCGCGGAAACGCTCGGCCTGGAGAAGTTCGCGCGCCACATCTTCCTTTGCGCCGACCAGACTGAACCTCACTGCTGCACCAAGGAGACCGGCCTCGCGTCCTGGGAGTACTTGAAGTCACGGCTCAAAGACTTGAAGCTCGCTGGTCCGCAGCCTCTTGTTTATCGCACGAAGGTCAACTGCCTGCGGGTCTGCTGCGGCGGTCCCATCGCCATGGTGTATCCGGAAGGCGTGTGGTACCACTCCTGCACACCTGAAGTATTGGAACGGATCATTCAGGAGCATTTGATCAAGGGGAACGTGGTTGAAGAGTTTGCTTTTGCTCGAAATCCCCTGCGCAAGCTTTGATTCAGATTTGCTTTGACTGCGCCTCCCGCCAGTCCTAGTAATTCCGGGCATTCAACACTCGATCGGGTTGTTTGTGCTTTTCAATGTTCCTAACCCTCAGTCTAGAAAGGTTCTCATGAAGACAAAACTGTCGTCGTTGCTTTCCGCAAGCTGGATTTGCGCTGGATTTCTTTTGAGCCCGGGGAATCTCGCCTCCGGAGTAGCGTGGGCCGCTTCGCCGCCGGATGACGGCAAGCTCCGCATCATTTGCTTTGGCGCGCACCCAGACGACTGTGAGATTCAAGCCAGCGGTGTTGCGACGATGTGGGCCGCCAAAGGGCACCATGTCAAATTCGTGTCCGTCACCAATGGTGACATTGGACACTGGCGAGAAGCGGGCGGGCCGCTGGCACTTCGCCGCAAATCGGAAGTTGAAGCTGCGGCCAAGATTCTGGGCATCACCACGGAGGTTCTAGACATCCATGACGGAGAACTCCTGCCGACGTTGGAGTATCGCCGGATGATCACGCGGCTGATCCGCGAGTGGCGGGCCGACATTGTCATGGGGCCGCGGCCCAACGATTACCATCCGGACCATCGCTACACCGGCGTACTTGTCCAGGATGCCGCCTACATGGTCACGGTGCCCTTCATTGTTCCGGATGTTCCTCCGCTGAAGAATAACCCGGTCTTCCTCTATTATCCGGACCGTTTCCAAAAGCCGAATCCCTTTCAACCGGACGTCGTCGTTTCCATCGATTCCGTGATCGAAAAGAAGCTCGATGCCATTGGGGTGATCGTGTCCCAATTCGCTGAAGGCGGGGCGAATGGAGGGCCTCATCTAATGCCGGCCGATCCGGCCAAGCAGAAGGAACGCCACAAACAGGTGCGCGACCAATTCGCCAACCGCAGCCGAGGCATCGCCGACCGCTTCCGCAGCCAGCTCGTCGAATGGTACGGAAAGGATCAAGGCGAAAAAGTCCGATACGCGGAGGCCTACGAAGTTTGCGAGTACGGCAGTCCGGCCAACAAACAGGCTCTAAAACGTCTTTTCCCGTTCTTCGACTGATTCTTGCGGAAAACCGCCTGTTCCGAAAGGAACTGCGCACGGATCATGAACCCACCCCCATCCCCTCCCAGGAGGGGAGCGTTGTCCGTTGCGCCGGTCGCGGGTTTCCCCTCCTGGAATGGGTGAAGGGGTGGGTTCATGTAAAAGGAACGCGTCTTATTCTGTAAGCCTAGTCAGAATTTGATGGTAATCTGCCCCGCCACGAGCTGTTCACCTTGCTGGAGTGGCCCGTTTTGATGGCTGTAGCCGTACTGAATTTTCGCCTGGAGATGCCGGTCGAAGCGATAGCCGGCCGCCGCTTCAATGCGCCAGATGTCCCGATCCCACCGCTGGGTTCCCCCCGCACCGTCGGGGATTTTGTCGAAGAACTGCTGGTTCCAGCGCCCAGCCAGGAACACACGCGGACTGAGCTTGTAACGGGCTTCGATGTAATAAGCCAAAGTATCCGCGTCACCGACATTCGGAACTTCAAACCTGGAGGCAAAAGCCTCGGCCCAGACTTGCCAATGGCGCCAGGCATAACCGATGTCGTGGCCGACCGTCGTCTGCTTGAATTGATCTTTGATCGGACCGCCTGGGAAGAGCGGCTCATCGGGCGGCAGCAAATACGGACCATGACTGAACGACGCGCCCACGCTCCAAGTAGCATTGGGCCGATATCCCACCCTGCCGCTCACCACCGGTGATTCCCAAGGATGGCGCGTGGCGTCCCAGGCGTACGGACGCGAGGAGAGCGCGACGTTTTTCACTTCAAACGCATATTCGTATTTGTCGATGCGCCCAAAGATCGATCCGCCGCTCGCGTAGGAAGGTCCCCAGATCCCAGGAACCCAGGTGCGTTTGTCGTCGAATTTGTTGCGCCGGGCCAGGAACGCGGCGGGGTTGGCCGGCGCGACGTGGTCCGTGATGATGACGACATTCTCGTAGGGCAAGGGGGCGCTAATGAACGGGTTGTTCCACGAGTCGTGGCGCGGGACCCAGTTCCCCACGACCGTGGCGAATTTCCCAAACTGAAAGTTCAACCGCGAATCCTGGAACGGCGTGTAACGCAGGAAATATTCATCCAACCGGATGTCGCCGTCCTCTCGCGAACCGGGATCGAAGCCGCGATCATAGCGCGCCTGGACAAAGGTGTAGAGGTGCGAGCCAAATTGCGTGTCCAAGAAGAGCGAGAGACGCGGGCTGAAGAAAGCGTCGTCATCGCTGAAGATCAAACCGGGTGGTTGTTGGTCGATGTAATACAGTTCCAGATCGAGCAATCCACTGAGATCGGATCGGAACCAGCCGTTGGAGGTTTGCAGGGACAAGGATTGATCCAGTTTTTCGATCCATTCGGTTTGAGCGAACGCCGCTTGGCAGTGTAAAACAACGGCAATTGCGAGAAGGGCGAAGGCATGAACCCACGCCTTGCCTTCCCTTGCAGGAGAGACTTGGCTGTGCGCACGGACCATGAGCCTGGAGTACGGAGCGCTGCCTTCAGGCTGCTTCCGGCCCCGCTCTGGAGTCGAACGTTGAAGCGGCCTAAAGGCCGCGCTCCGAGGCAACGGTTCAAGGAAAGTCCACGTCAATCGATTCATATGTCGGTTTGGGGAGAACGAATTTGCAGTAGTTTGTACGCCTGAACACGGGCGGAAAAGCCTTTCAACTCCAGGCCCGGCAACGGCTCTGTGACCGCCAGATCTCTCAGGCGCTGGCAAGTCGTCTCATCGATGACGACTTCCATACGCCCGGCTTTCCCGCACAACCGCGATGCGAGGTTTACCCTCTCACCCAGGACGGTGTAGTTCAGCCGGTCGCTCGAACCCATATTGCCCGCGAGAGCAGGGCCGGAAGCGACGCCGATGCCGATCTTGATCTTGTAGTTTGAAGTTTCGTTGAGCCGCTCGCGTTCCAGAATCATGTCCAGAGCGCAGCGCGCGGCGTTCAATGTGTCATTACCGGAGCTTTTGGGGGCGCCAAAGACTGCCATGATCAAGTCGCCCACAAATTTGTCCACGAACCCCCTGTGCTTGTAAACGACGCGGGTCAGGGGTGTGAAGTGTTCGATGAGCATACCGATCACCTCGGCTGGGTCCATTCCCTGGGTTAATGCCGTGAACCCTCTAATGTCACAAAAGAGCACGCTGATCTCCCGTTGCTCGCCGCCGAGTTCCACGGCGCCCTTGACCAACTCCTCGGCCACGCCTTTGTCAGCGACCTTGTCGAGGATGCTTCGGTATCTTTCCTTCAAGGCCAGGCCCTCGGCCATTTCATTAAACGACTGAGTCAAACGGCCAATCTCGTCGCGGCTGCGCACCGGCACCTTGACGCCAAAATTGCCTCGCTGGATTTCCGAGGTCCCTTTGACCAGATCCTCAATCGGCGTGGAAAAGCCATGGGAAAGCAAAAGACTCAGAACCAGCGCCCCAACCAGCCCCATGGCGCCAAAAAAGAAAATCTTGCCCCGCAGGTCTCGTTGAGATTCGAGTTCTTTCTTCACAGAGAT
>JACPRI010000109.1 GCA_016190065.1 Verrucomicrobiota bacterium | reverse complement strand
TTGATCGGGTTGACGATCTCCATCTCGGTGCTGGGTGCCGGACCTCTCGTGACTTTTGGGTTCCTTCTCTTTCCGCCCCTGACGGCTCACCTGTTCGCGCGAACCATGCGCCAATTCGCGCTGCTGGCGTCGGCACTCGGAGGCATGACGGCCCTGGCGGGCTTTTGCCTGGCTTACCGTTGGGACCTGCCCGTGGGCGCGACGGACGTGGCGTTGCTCGGCCTGATCTACGCTCTGGCCGCTCTCGCGCGAAGTATCCTGGCGCGCCGAACGCGTCTCAGTTTCTGAGCGTCACCGCCACGCTGACCCACGCTGACTCCGCTGACTCGCCGGGCAAAATAGAACTGGCACGCGGCGGGGAAATCGATAAGATGGCCGCAACTCAGCCCCCTGTATGAGCAGCGCGACCCGAATGGATCTCACGAGTCTTTTTCGAAGTCCGGAGTTCTATGTGCCGTTCCGAGCGGGCCAAATTGTGTTTAAGGAGAATGATCCGGGCGACACGATGTACGTGGTTATTGAGGGCGAAGTCGAACTCACGATCCGAGGCAATCCGATTCGAAGCTTCGGCCGAGGCGAAGTGATTGGCGAGATGGCGCTGATTTCGGACAAACCCAGGGTGGGCACCGTGACGGCGCGCACGGATTGCAAGCTCGCTCCGATCAACAAAAAGCGCTTCTTGCTGCTCGTGCAGCAATCTCCTCAGTTCTCCCTGCACATGTTGGAAACGATGGCCGAGCGCATCCGCTGGATGGATTCCTTGATTTCTCCGAACACTTCTGCGCCGTGATCCCGAAGTGGATCAGCTCTGCAAGTGTTTTTCGATGCACGCCCGAAGATCGGCAACGCTGACGGGTTTGGCCAGAAACGGAAACCCGCCAATCTGCCCGCCGCGTGAATTGACCTCTCGGCTCGCGGCCGCGGCCGTCAGGAAAACAATCGGAACAGCTTTCAACTCCGCCGTCGCGCGAATCTGCGAAGCCAGTTCGCCTCCATCCAGCTTCGGCATCATGACGTCGAGGAGGATCAAGTCGGGCTTAAATTCCTGGGCCGCCGCCAAGGCTTGTTCGGGTGAATTCTCCACGCGCACGAAATACTGATACGCGAGATTGAGCGAGACGAGCCGCGTGAAGCCGACCTCATCATCAACGATCAGGATGCGTTTTTTCTTCATCGCGGTCATGGGGGGAGCCGGAACAGGATTGTCACTCGGACGCCCCCACTGCCGGGCAGGTTTCTAACGTCAATCACTCCGGAATGCAACTCGATTATCTTTTTGGTCACGGGGAGACCCAGGCCCGTCCCTTTTCCCGTCGGTTTCGTGGTGAAAAACGGATCGAAAATCTTCGGCAAGAGTTCTTCCGGAATGCCGGGCCCGGTGTCGTTCACTTCCACGAGCACGGCGCCATCGCCGATCTTGAAGTGGCGCGCGGCCGGGCCGGTCAACAATTGTGCTTCCTCGAACCGGATGAGGCGGGTGCGGACGGTGAGCGTTCCGCCATTAGCCATCGCCTGGATGGCGTTCATGAACAGATTGATGAATACTTGCTCCATTTTGATCCGGTCGAGAGAGAGCCGAGGCACGGCGGGATCCAAATCCGTGACGATCTGGATGCGGGATTTGGTCAATTGATAGTGAACCAGACCGATCGATTTCTCCACGACGCGGTTGAGATCCTCCTCGCTCGCGTTCGGCTGATTGACTGAGGAGAATTCGAGCAAGCCGCGCACGATGGAGTCCGCGCGTTTGATGGCCTCCCGCATTTCGTCCAGCACCAGGGTGACGGTCTCGTGCCCCGTCGCGAAATTCTCCGTCAAGTAATCCACGCCCATGAGAATGGTCTGGAGCGGGTTCTTCACCTCGTGGGCGACTCCGGCGGCGAGAGTTCCGACGGATTCGAGTTTGGCCGCCTGGATCAAATGGGCTTGAGTGTTTTTCAATTCTTTGTTGGACGACTTGAGATCGGCCAGGACCTTGAGGATTTCTTCGCTCTTCCGGGTTAATTCTGCGTTCGCTCGTTTCAACTGCTCTTCCTTCATCACGATGTCCGTGATATCGCGCGAAACGCCGAACGTGCCGACAATTTGCCCGTGCTTGTTCCGAAGCGGCATTTTTGAGGTAAACGCCCAGGTGACCCGGCCGTCCGGGTGCGTCTCCTTTTCGATGATGCCGACGACGGGATGGCCCGTCCGGAGAATGCGTTGCTCGTCTTCGTAAGCGGCCTGAGCGTGCTCGACCGTAAAGAAATCGAAGTCGGTCTTGCCGATCGCCGCATGCGGATCGCTCAACTTGAAGTGAGCCGTCAACGCGGGATTAATGCGGATGAACCGGCTCTTCTCATCTTTGAAATAAATCCGATCCGGAATGTTGTGCAGCAGGGCGCGCAGGAGTTCCCGTTCTTGGGCGAGCGCGATCTCCGCCCGTTTGCGCTTGATCGCATAGCGCATCGAACGCAGCAGGAGCCGCGCGTCGAACTGGCCCTTGATCAAGTAATCCTGCGCGCCTTCCTGGACCTTTTGGTTTGCGAAATCCTGGTCGTCGATGCCGCTGAGGATGATGATGGGAAGGTGAGAGACCGCGGAGTGCAGCTTCGTGAACGTTTGATCCTTGGGGCTGTCCGGCAACGAAAGGTCCAGGAGCACCAATTCAATGCCGCCGTGTTCCAAACGCTGCAAACCGCCGGACAGCGTCTCCACCTCTTCCAGGTGAAAGACGGAGTGGGCGGCCTGATCGATCATATTGCGGATGACCTGCGCGTCCACGCGGCTGTCTTCGATCAACAAGACGCGCTGTTTGGCGGCCGTCTCGGTGAACGGCTCAAGGATTTTAAGTGGCCAGGACTTGGTTTTGGGGTCCACCCTGCCATGATATCCCGCGCGCGCGTGACTGAAAGGCAAATTCCGCGTGATTGACAGTTGGCGAAATAGCCGGAAAATGAGGCCAGTGAAACCCGTTCGACCCTGCACTAAGCCCAAGTCTTCCCGTGTCTCCATGATGGCCTCTTCTTCCATGAACCGCGTACGTTCAGGCTGCTCTGGGCTCGCCTTGCGGCGCTGGGCGCCTCTGGTTCCTCTTCTGGCTGGTTTTCTTCTCCAAACTCACGCGCAAACGATGACGCGGGTCACGGATCGAAACACGCCGGCGCATCGCGCCGCCGGGAAGTTCATGCGCGGCGTGAACCTCGGGAACTACCTCGAATACGCCGCCGGCCATCCGGCGGCCAACGCTTTTTATGACTCGCGCGACTTCGACTTGATCCGCGCCGAGGGGTTCGACCACGTGCGCATTCCCGTGGCCTGGCATCTCTACTCGGCCGACGCCTCCGGGTTCACGCTCGCCAGTTCCATCTTCACGAAAGTGGACGCAATGGTGGATGCCGCGTCCAGCCGGGGGCTGGCAGTCCTGATGGATTGGCACCATTTCGACGCCTTCACTTCCAGTCCCACGGCCAATACCGAAAAGTTCTACGCCATTTGGCAGGAGGTGGCGCAACATTATGCAAATGCTCCGGCGACCGTGGCGTTCGAGTTGCTCAATGAACCGAGGGACGCCGCCACCACGGCGGTCATGAACAAGATTTACGCCGAGGCCATCCGGCGCATCCGAGCCACGAATCCAAACCGAACGATCTTCATCGGCCCGGGCAACTTTAACAGTCTGGATGAGCTCAGCCTGAACAACGGCCAGGGCCTCCTGCTTCCCAACAACGACTTGAACGTGATCGCCACGGTCCATTCCTACGATCCCTATTATTTCACGCATCAAGGCGCGGAATGGGCGTTGCCCGACACCGCGACAATCGGCGTGATTTTTCCGGGACCGCCGCCGGCGCCGCTGCAACCGCATCCCAGCATCCAGCACGATTGGGTCAAAACCTGGTTCAAAGAATACAATGCCAAGCCGACCGCCTTCAACCCGAGCAGTCCCTTTGCTTTTCGCGGCCGGCTCCTGCGTGCCAAGCGTTGGGCGGAGCAATGGGGGCGCCCGGTTCACATCGGCGAATTCGGATGTTACTCGAAGTCGGCCGACTCGACTTCGCGCGTGAATTTCTACCGAGACATGCGCGCGACCATGGAGGAACAAGGCCTGGGGTGGGCTATGTGGGATTGGAAATCCGGTTTCCATTATATCAAGGACGGACGCCCCGATCCTCCGGAACTGCGTGAAGCCATGTTTCCCCCCATCCAACTGCGTGTTCCGGCCAGCGGCACCCTGGAATTTGACGGCGCGGTCGGGAAAACCTTCGTCGTGGAACGAACCGCCTCGCTGAGCGAGCCGATCAACTGGGTCGCGGTCTCGACTCAGACTCTGACCGCGCCAAAATTCACGTTTGCTGATCCGGAGGCGAATCAACTGAACGGTGCGTACTACCGGGTGAAGTGGTTGAAGTGATGCGGGGCGTGGCACCCACCGAGCGCCGGGTTTGCCTGGAGAAGGATGCGGAATGGCGTTGAGCGATGAATCACGACTTGCACAGGCATTCATTCCGTGATTCAGCGGCACTGCTGCTGCTTTTCATGGCATACACGTTCCTCTTTGCGCCGGCCTCTTGGGGCAAGGACGGATTTCTCCAGATTCAAAACAGCTACTTCTGGGACCCGGCTCGGCAGGAGTATTTCCTCCCGCGAGGCATTGCGTATCAGATTTGGAACCCGCCTGTCGGCGCAAACCAATCCTTTGACCAGGTCGCGTATGACTTGCTCGAATTCAAAAAGATGTACGCCAACTCGGTGCGTGTCGAATTCGTCTGGAGCCAGGTTGAAATCAAAGACAACCAGTACGACTGGTCGAAACCGGACTTTCTGGTGGCGAAAGCCGAAGAACTCGGTCTGCGGCTTTTTGTTATCATCGGGTTTCAATATCCGCCGGCCTGGTTTCCGAAAGAATGGCGCGGGATCAACGACCGCGTGTTCACTTCGACGAATGAAGTGGACTTTCGTTCGGATGTTTTGAATTACGAGCATCCGGAAGCCCGGCGCGTCTATCTGGAACACATCACGCGAGTCACGGAGCGATACAAGAGCAGCCCGGCGATCGGGGCGTGGATTTTAGGAAATGAGTACGCCTATTTCGATCTTTGGGAGGACCCGGCCAAATATCCCGCCCGCCGTTTCCTGGGCTACGACCCGATCTCGCAGGCAAATTTTCGGAAATACCTGGCCGCGAGCTACCGCGGGAACATCGCCACGCTCAACGCCAATTGGGGATCTTCTTACGCCAGCTTTGAAGCAGTGGGAATCCCCAAACGATACCCTCCGGATCATCGCGATCCCGGTTACCACGACCTGATCCAGTGGCGGAAAAGGAGCATCGGCGATTTCATTGCCCTGGGCGCGGTCGCGGCCCGGCGCGCTGACCCGAATCATCTTCAGACTTACTCTATGGTTGGCGGCATCTTCAATGGCAACGACGCGAACAACACCGCGGAAGACGGAAAGACCATCGTGGAACGTTGCGCCGCCGCGGGAGCGCCGCTTGATTTTTGGTCGGTGAACAACTACGCCTGGGCGTCGTTCGGCAGCGAACTGCGCTCGGCGGACTTTGGCATTGCCAAATACCAGGCGTTGACCCGGCTGCCGATCATGATCTCCGAAACCGGCCACAGCAGCACCGAAGATTCGCTGAGCGATGGCGCCGCCGAACGGCAGCCGAAAGCCATTCCCAGCACGACGTGGGAATCCTTGCTCTCCGGCGCGCTCGGCGTCCATTTGTTTCACTGGAATGATCGGAGCCAGTTTACTCAGGGCTATTTTCTCCGCGAGCGCGGATTCGGCATTGTGAATCAGGACCGTACTCCGAAGAATCCCGTTTACGAGAACGTCCTGGGAATGTTCCGGCGCATGGCGGACATCCGGATCGAGAATTTGCTCGGCGGCTCTTCGAATCCCCCTCCGGATGTCCAATACTTCTGGAGCACCAACGCCGAAATGGTCTGGCCACGCGCTAATCAGGAGAACGCGATGACCTGGGGCGCGCTCAAGCGAGTCGGTTACCAACCCGGCATCATCGATGACGAGCAGTTCGAACGCGGCGCCTACTCGAATGCGCCCGCGCTGTTATTATCCCGCTGCACGCAGATGGCCCCACAACATCTGGATGCGATTTTGAATGAGGTGTTGCCCCACGGGATTCACGTCCACGCCAATGCGGATTTGCCCGGACAATTCGACGCCTACTACCGGCCTCATCCGGATTGGAACGCAAGGATGAGCGCGATTTTCGGCCTTACGACCCAGACCGCCCGGCCAGGCTTCGAGACCTCCCCGACGAACGGTCTGCCGGAGTATCAAGTCGTCCAATTTAAGGGCGCGGCCAGCTTCGGCCCGTTCACACCGAGTTATACCGACCATCTGGAGTCCTGGAAGATTTGGCATGGCATCCGAGCCGCGTCAGGCACAACCATTGTGACGCACACTGGTGTCGGTGCGACGCAGTCCGCCCTGCCTGCGCTCCAGCTCAAGACTCATGCACGAGCCAAAGCGGCGGTGAACACTTTCGCCCTGGGCGACACGTTCGGCAGCAGTTCCGAAACCCATCTTTGGGATATCCGGTACGACTGGCTGCGCACGATCTACCGGAATCATTTTGGCCTCTTGCCGGTTCTCGAATTGAGCGGAACCGATTCCGCCTACAAATATGTCATCCCGGATTACCGGCTTTGCCGGAACGGCAGTGTCTTGATCTCGCTGTTAAACGAGCACACCAACACCGCCACAGTCACTCTCTCCGCGCCCGCTTTGTTGAGCGGCCGAACCGTGGAGAACCTCACCTCCGGCGGCATTGTCGCCGCGAATTCCTCCGGCAACTTGAGGTTGAGCCTTTCCGGCGACGATTACGTCCTGCTCTACGCTTACCCGAGCCGTGACGGACGCGACGAGTCCTTGATCAATCCAAGCCCGGTGAAGCTCTGGTTCGAGTCCGCTCCAACTACGATCATGGCCTTAGTCGGATTCGGAATCTCTTTGGGCTACGATATTCCGTCGCCCACGGGATTGAATCTGTTTTTTAATCTGGAGCGCGTTGGCCCGGAGAGCCGCGTGTACGCGACCGCCGAAGGCAACGCCGTTCTCAAAGGAAAGGGAACGCACATGTTCCGCCTGCGCATTCCCGACGCCGACCTCAACGATCCGCTCTATGTGTCGTCGCGCGCCGGCGGCCACTACGCATTTCACGCCTGGCTGGAAAGAGACGGCACCAGGGTCAGCGAAGCGTGGTTGCCCGTGCGCTTGTCGCTAGGCGTCCACCCGGTGGCCCCGCCACCCACCGCGCTGGTCCCTCGCCAGAGCTATCAAGTCGCTTTCGAGTGGGACGAACTCCCTTCCTTTCTACCGGGTGACGCGACTCCGTTGGGCCGCGCGGCTCTTTGGGACTCGCTACGGTCCACAGCGCAGCATTACAACATTGTCCTCGAATTAAGGTCGGCAAACAGAGTCGTGGCCACGAACACGTTTTTGACGCGAGCCGGCACGGGCAGTCATGTATTTTCCGGGACGGTGCCGCCGGATGCAGCCGGGCCATTCACGTGGGTGGCGCGCGTCGAAACGGCTCCGAACGTGGCGACGCACGACGTGCTGGACAGTTTTGAAGGACGGGATCGCGGCGAGGATTTGCCGCCGTTCAAACCGTGGTTCAGCTACACTTATGCGGAGTTGAACAGCCCTCGCATTCTTTCCCAGGGCGTGGTGAGACAAGGAAGCGACGCCCAGCCCAACCACACGGCTTTCCTGGTCGTGACTAACCCGCCCAACTCCGGGACTTTTTCGGGTTTCGGATTGATTCGAACGCTGACCAACGCCTGGGCCCTGCCGGCGGACAAAAAACTCTGGACCAATTACGTCTTCACTTTCGCCTACAAGGAGGAGAACCGGTTGCCGTGCGTGCTCGAAATGCAGGTCAAGGATACCAAGCGCAAATGGCTGGAATTCACCAGGCCGTACCAACCCGACGCCAACGGATGGGATAACATCCGCGCGTCTCTCGCCGATTTTATCCCGTCATCGGCCGGCGGAGGTTTTGACCCCAAAGCCGTCATTGAGCTGGCCCTCAACATCCGCATGCAGCGCACGAACGCGACTTATCGGGCTCTCTTCGACAACGTGCAGTACACCGGTCCGCCACCTGTGGCGGACGACTTCGAGGATCGCACGCCCGGCGAGGATTATTCGCGCATTGTGCCGTGGATCGGATACGGCTATGACCACGCAGAGCACCTCGACATCAAATTGAACCAGGGCGTCGGGTTGCCCGAAGCCAGCGACGGCAGCCAGTCTGCGTTTGTCGTGGCGTGGAATCAGGTGGATTCGGGTGACTTCGCAGGCTTCGGAATGTTTTACGCCTTCTCTCGCGAGTGGTCCCTTCCTGTCGACAAAACCCAATGGACGAACTACAGCGCCGCCTTCGCGTTCAAGGAACAACTGGGCAAACCGTGCGTTCTCGAAATCCAGATCAAGAACAAGAACGAAACCAACGCCGCCGGCCAAGTGACCCAGAAGGGCCTTCACTTCACCAAACCTTACACTCCGGGCGCGAATGGTTGGGATACGATCCGCGCGACGCTCGACCGTTTCGTCCAGCCGAATTACTTCGGCGCTTTTGATCCTTCCAAAGTCGATACGCTGGTCTTGAACGTCCAAATGCTGGAGAAGCATCCGCAAACCAACGTCGTTTATGTCGGCTTCTTTGACGACATCCGTCTCGACGGCCCCGACACGGCCTTGCCCGGCGGCGAAGTCATTACGAGTTACACGAGCGAAAACGACCTGCTCCGCATCACGGGTCTCTCGCGAACCGCGTCCGGGGAATGGATCGTCTCCTGGCTGGGGACAGCGGTCTTGCAGTCTGCAAACGATGTGACTGGGCCGTGGACGGATGTGCCCAACGCGACGAACCCGCAAGTCGTGCTGCCTTCCGCATCGCCTCGATTCTATCGGCTTCGCCGATAATTTGCCTGGCCGACAACGTTATGCCTCCCGCCAATTCCTTCTCCGAATTCGAAGCCAAAATGCGCGCGGCTGGTTTGAGTGGTCCTACCATTCGAGCCTTTGAGCGAAGCTACTCAACGCTGTTGGGCGAACAAACTTCGCTAGTGCGAATTCGTGAAAGCCGAATTGAGCCCGTCGCCGATTTGCCGCGCTTCGCATCGATCGTTCAAACCGCCGCCGATCCATCCCTGCTTTCGCAAACCGTCGTGCTCAAACTCAATGGCGGTTTGGGGACGGGTATGGGACTGGACGGCCCGAAGTCCTTGCTCAAGGTCAAAGCCGATTTGACGTTCCTGGACATTATCGCCCGCCAGATTCTTCATCAACGCCTGCGGCAGGGCGTGAACCTGCGGCTCCTGCTCATGAACAGTTTTAGCACCAGCCGGGAGACGCTCGCGTTTCTGCGCCGGTACCCGGATCTGGGCGAGCCGAAAAAGCTGGAGCTGCTTCAGAGCATGGTGCCCAAGGTCGATGCCGCCACCCTTCGTCCGGTCCAATGGACGCACGATCCGGAGCTGGAATGGTGCCCGCCCGGACATGGAGACATCTATCCATCGCTGGTCGCTTCCGGATGGCTGGAGCGGCTCTTGAACGACAGCGTCAAATACCTCTTCGTCTCCAACTCGGATAACCTTGGCGCCACGCTCGATCTGAATCTGCTCGGCTTTTTCGCCGCTTCGGGCCGGCCGTTCCTGATGGAAGTCGCCGAACGCACCGCGGCCGACCGGAAAGGCGGACATCTGGCGCGAGCGCAAGGCAAACTCATCTTGCGCGAACGCGCTCAATGCCCTGAATTCGACCTCGCGGCCTTCGAGGACATCCAACGCCACCGTTTCTTCAACACCAACAATCTTTGGATTCGCCTGGATTCGCTGGACAAGATGTTGAAGCAATTTGACGGCTTCATCCCGCTGCCTGTTATTCGGAACGATAAAACTGTGGACCCGCGAATCAAAGCATCGCCCAAGGTTTATCAACTGGAGACGGCCATGGGCGCCGCGATCGAGTGCTTTGAGGACGCAGGCGCGATCGTCGTGCCGCGAAGCCGGTTCGCGCCGGTCAAGACCACGTCGGATCTCCTCGGCCTGCGCTCGGATGCTTACGTTCTCACCGAGGACCAGCAAATGGTCCTGGCGCCGTCTCGAAAGGGTGTCCCGCCGGCGATCGACCTGGATGGCGACCACTTCAAGTTGATGGATCAATTCGACGGCAAACTCCGCGACGGCGTGCCTTCTCTGGTCGATTGCCAGGAGTTGATCGTGCGCGGCCCCGTCCTGTTCAACGGGCGCGTCAAATTCCAGGGCAAGGTGAAGATTACGAATCGAGCCCCGGAAGCTCGCCCGTTGCCCGAAGGAACCTACCTCAACTGCGAGCGCGAAGTGTGAGTTGGAAACACGGAATTGAGCTTAACGGGAGGAAACGGAGGCAACAGAGACCAGGCTCTTTTCCCCTCCGTTAGCTCTGTTGCCTCCTGTTCAAAATCCGTGCGCCCTCAGGCCAGGATTTGCTTCACCACCTGTCCGTGCACGTCGGTCAAGCGGAACTGCCGGCCTTGATACGTGTAAGTCAGACGCTCGTGATCGAGGCCCAGCAGATGCAGAATCGTCGCCTGCAAATCGTGAATATGCACCGGGTCTTGCACCACATGAAAACCCAGCTCGTCGGTCTCGCCCAGGATAACGCCCGGTTTGATTCCACCCCCGGCCATCCACATCGTAAAGGCCTGCGGATGATGATCGCGCCCCTGCTTGCGCCCTAACGCCGGATTCGTTTCCACCATCGGCGTCCGTCCAAATTCGCCGCCCCAAATCACCAGCGTGTCATCAAGCAGCCCGCGCTGTTTGAGATCGCGGATGAGCGCCGCGCTCGCCCGGTCGGTCGCGCCGCAGTTGGTTTTGAGATTCCCGGCAACGTCGGAGTGCGCGTCCCAGCCTTCATGATAAATGTTCACAAAGCGCACGCCGCGCTCGATCATTCGCCGCGCCAGCAAGCACGCGCGCGCGAAGGACGGCTTCTCCGGATCGGCGCCGTACATCTCCAGGGTAACTTTGCTTTCGCTTTTCAAGTCCATCAACTCCGGCGCCGAGGTCTGGAGCCGATACGCCATTTCGTAAGACGCGATGCGGGTCGCGATTTCCGGATCGCCCTCAATCGCCAACCGCTGCCGATTCAAGCCGCCGATCAAATCGAGCGTGTCCCGTTGCAGGCGCGCGTCCAAGCTCTTGGGACTCGTCACGTTCAGAATCGGGTCGCCCTGATTCCGGAAGCGCACGCCGGTGTAAAGCGTCGGGAGAAAACCGCTCGACCAGTTCGCCGCGCCGCCGCTGATGCCGGCGCCCGTGGACATCACGATGAACGCCGGCAAATCGCTGCTCTCGGAACCCAATCCGTACAGGACCCACGAACCGAGACTGGGTCGCCCAGGCTGCGAGAAGCCCGTGTTCAAGAAAAGCTGCGCGGGCGCGTGGTTGAACTGGTCCGTCCGCACCGATTTGACGAGGCAAATGTCGTCCACGACCTGCGACAGGTACGGGAGCATCTCGGAAAGCTCCGCGCCGCATTGGCCGTGCCGGGAGAATTTATAGCGCGGACCGAGCACCGCGGCGTCGGGTCGGATGAACGCGTAACGCTGCCCGCCGATCACTTCCGGAGGGATGGGCTTGCCTTCCAGTTCGGCGAGCTTCGGTTTGTAATCAAACAAGTCGAGCTGGCTCGGAGCACCCGCCATGAACAGGTGAATCACGCGCTTCGCTTTCGGCTCGAAGTGCGGCACGTGCGGGGTCAGTGGGTTTCCGATTGGCGCCGATGCAGCCGAACCGCGCTGCGCGAACGCGTCCGTTAGCAACGACGCCAAAGCGATTTTGCCCAGGCCCACGCCGCATTCGCGAAAGAAGTGGCGGCGGGTGACCGTCAAATTGCGTTCCAAAATCAAGTTCATGGTTGGGAGTTTGCTGGGGAGCGCACGCGCCCTCGCGTGCCGTGGCCGGCGCCCTCGCCGACCGCAGCCGTGCGGTCGAACGGGTCGCCATTTAGTGAATTACCGACACGTCCGTTTCGACCGGCGAGGCGCCGGCCGAAACACGCGAGGCGCGTGTGCTCCCCAATTGCGAATGCAATTTGGGTCTCAGTTTTTCGTGATCGTCTCATCCAGATTGAGCAATGCTCGAGCGACAGCGGTCCAGGCCGCGCGTTCGATCGCGTTCCCTTCACCGGAACCTGCGACGGCGTCAGCGTCCAGTTCTTTTGCGGTGAAGCGCTCTTTCTGTTCGCGGTAGAACTTGATCATCGGCGCAAGCTCCTGAGTGGTCGGCAGGCGCGTCAAACACCGTCGGAAGAGATACATCGCGCGGCTCTCATCATCGCCCTTTTGCGAAGCGACCCGTCGTCCCAGCGCCTGCGACGCCTCGAAAAAAACCCCGTCATTCAGCAACGTGAGCGATTGCAGCGGTGAATTGGACACTTCACGCCGGGCCACACACGCTTCGCCGCTCGGCGCGTCAAACGTGATGAACATGGCGTAAGGCGCAGTCCGTTTGGTGAACGTGTAAAGTCCGCGGCGATAGCGATCCTCGCCCGGGCTGGCGTTCCAAACCAGTGCGCCATAGGCTCCCTCCGTCGTTACGCCCGGCGGTTGCGGCGGGAAAACGCTTGGGCCGCCCAGTTTCGCAGAGAGCAATCCGCTGACGCTCAAGATCGCATCGCGGACCAATTCAGCTTCGAGGCGAACGCGCGGTCCGCGGGCCAGCAGCTTGTTCTGCGGATCCTTCTCCAGCAATTCGGGGGTCACGCGGGACGTTTGTTGGTAGGTTGCGCTCATCACCATCAGTTTGTGCATGGCCTTCATCGACCATCCTTGCTTAACGAACTCCACGGCCAGCCAATCGAGCAGCTCCGGATGCGTCGGCAATTCGCCTTGAAAACCAAAATCTTGCAGCGTGCGCACCAGTCCGCGGCCGAAAAATGCAGCCCATTGCCGGTTCATTGTCACGCGGCCGACCAGCGGGTTGTCCGGCGAGACCAGCCATCGGGCGAAGGTCAGGCGATCGCGCGTCGCATTCGCGGGCAATGCGTTTAACACGGAAAGCACCCCCGGCTCGACGCGCTCGATCGGTTGGAGAAACTCGCCGCGGTTGTGGACGTGCGTTGGCCGGAGATTTGGGGCAGGCCTCTCCGCCATCACGAGGGTCGTTGGAAACGCGGGCATTTGATCCCGAAGTTTCTCCATCTCCTGATGCGCCTCGGATAATTCAGGCGCAACGGTAAGAAAATATTCAAGCAACCGCTGGCGCTGTTCTGCAGTCTGTTCGGTGGAAGGAAGCAAGAGCAGAGCCTGGAT
>JACPRI010000103.1 GCA_016190065.1 Verrucomicrobiota bacterium | reverse complement strand
TCTGATAAGTCTTCCACAGTTGCGGCGGGTTGCCGATCTCCAAAGCCAATGTGAGCGCCTTGGTCATGGCCGCTTCCGCTTCCGGAAGCTGTCCCCGCGTGAGAAACACCTGGCCCTTCAGCCGCCAGCCTTTCACGATGTTCTTTCGGCTGTTCGTCGGCTCGGCCAGTTTCAAGCACTCCTCGGCCAGGGTCAGGGCCTTTTCGAGATCGCCTTTGATCAGCCACAACTCGCCCAGGCTATGGCAACAGTGTTGCAAGTAGCGCCACTTCATCCATTCGTCTCCCAATTTCCCGCGATGTTGGGAATCGCGATAGACTTTCTCCAGGATGCTATGTGCCCGGATCCATTCCCCTTGAAGTAGGAGACAATCGCCGAGATTGATCTCCGCATTTCGAATGATCTCAGGATCGCCAACCTTGAGCGCGTCGGCAAGAGCCTCCTCGTTATGCTGAGAAGCCTGGTCGAGGTTGTAGAGTTCTGCATAAACCCAGCCCAGCGTATTAAAGGCGCGACATTTGTAGAGCTTGTCGCCGAATCGCCCACTCCACTCGAGCGCTTCGCGGAGGGAGGAGAAGGCTTGATCGAAATCTCCTTTGGAGCAATGAGTCATTCCCAGCACCCACGGGGCCGCCAACAAGTTGCCCGAGAAGTGGTGGGCTTTCGAGAGGGCCAGGGCCTGGTTCTCGAGATCGAGCGCCAATTCATAATTGGCCTGCCAATTGTGGTTTATTCCCAGCCAGACGAGTTGCCATGCTTCGAGCGCAGTATTTTGAGTTTCGCGGGCCAACTTCAGCACTTCTTCCTTCCGCGCGATGTTGGTTACCGTCTCACCCAGAACCGCGCGCACATTCGAGATCAGAGCGATACTGACCGCGAGCATCTCCTTGTTGCCCGTTTCCGCAGCCAAAGCTTTCGCCCGCTCGCCACATTCCAGGGCTTTTTCCAATTCGTGCCCCCAATGGAAACTGTTCCCTGCTTGATGCAGGGCCTCTGCTTGTTTCGCCCGGTCTTGCGCTCGCTCCGCGATGGCCAGCATCCCTTGATAGGCTTCGGCGGAAGCCAGGCATTCGCTCATGAGAAAAAGCGCCAGACCTTTACCAGCATAAATGGCCATGAGGATCGAAGGTTCAACCGCCTGGTGAAGCCGGTCGCCGACGGCCAAGGCACGATTGAAATGAGCCAGCGCTTCCTGATTCGCGTATCCCTGCTGCGCCTTCTGGCCGGCCTTCATCCGATAGTGAAGCGCTTTCTCCCACACCTCCCCCCGCTCGTAGTGATGCGCGAGCATCTCGTAATACTCGGCCAGGCGCTCGGCGTAGAGCTCTTCGATCGCGCCCGCGACCAGCCGATGCAAGTCCTTGCGCCGTTGCAGGAGCAGGCTGTTGTAAGTCACATCCTGCGTCAGCGCGTGCTTGAACATGTAGGCCAGTTCCGGAAACAGGCTCCGCTCATAGATCAGTTCCAGCACCTTCAAATCCTGCAGCAGTTTTCCAAGCTGCTCTCTCAGGTCGGAAATCCTGTCCAACAGACTCACGGTAAACTCCCGCCCGATGACCGACGCCAGTTGCAAAGCTTTCTTGGGCGATTCCTCCAGCCGATCGATCCGCCCCATGATGACGTCCTGGATCGTGTCGGGCACGTGGATCTCATCCAGACTCTTGGCGGCTACGTAACGCCCGTTTTGCCGCCGCAACGCCCCCGTCTCCAACAGCGACTTGATCACTTCCTCGACAAAGAAGGGATTGCCTTCGGCCTTGCGCGTGATCAGTCCCCGCAGCTCGGACGGAAAATCCGAAGTCGCCAGCATTCCTTCAGCCAAACGAATGCTCTCCTGATCGGACAACCGGTTGAGCATCTGTCGCGTTGCGTACGTCCGATCTCCAAATGGGTTTGGATAGCCCGGCCGATGGGTCAGGATGAACAACACCCGCGTGGCAGCGCAACTGTCGGCCAGGTAAAGCAGCAGTTCCTCCGACGCCTTGTCCATCCAGTGCAGGTCCTCGACCACGAGCACCAGCGGCGCGCCTTCCGCCAGTTTCCAAATGAGGCCGCGCAACGCCTCGAATGTCTTCAACCGCCGCATTTGCGCATCCAACTTCGCGACGCCATCGTCGCCGGGATCCGCCGAAAGCAGGTTCCGCAAATAAGGAATGGCGGGGCGAAGCTCCTGCCCCAGCCCGGCCACAGCCCGTTCGCACTTCGTGATCACAGCCGCTTCATCGTCGCCTTCTTCGATCCGCATGAAGCGCTTCACAATATCGATCACCGGGAGGTAAGGAATCTGCGCGCCGAAGGAAATGCAGCGGCCCGTGAGCCACGAGAAGTTTTCTCCCTCCAGCGAGCGCCGGAACTCGAAAAGCAGGCGTGACTTCCCCACGCCCGGCTCGCCAATCTCGAACACAACCTGGCCGCGCCCGGACCTGGCCGCGGCAAAGCGCTCCTGGAGCAAGGCCAATTCTCTTTCCCGTCCGACGAAGGGGCTGAACCCGCGTTCCAACTCCACATCAATCCGCGTCCGGAATTCACGGGCCCGCTCGACCGCATACGCTTTGATCGGATGAGATTTGCCTTTGACGATTTGCTCGCCCAAAGGGCGCATCACAAAGTAGCCGCCGGTCAGCTTGTGCGTATCTTCGGCAATGACGACTTGTCCGGGTTGGGCCAAGTTCAACATTCGGGAAGCCACATTCACCGTGTCGCCCACGGCGGTGTATTCCATCCTCAAGTTTTCGCTGATGGCACCGACGACGACCAGACCGGTGTTCAAACCCGTTCGGACGCGAAAGTTGATGCCTTTGCTTTGGGATAATTCTCGTTGGTACGCCTGGACGGCGCTTTGAATGTGCAGCGCGGCCAACACCGCCCGCTGCGCGTGATCCTCGTGGGCAATCGGCGCGCCAAACAGGGCCATGATCCCGTCTCCCAAAAACTGGTTGATCGTGCCTTCGTAACGATGCACCTGTTCGAGCAGCAGGTCGAAGTACCGTTCCATGACCAGATGCGTTTCCTCCGGGTCAAGCTTTTCGGCCATGGAAGTAAAACCGGAAACATCGCTGAAAAGAACGGTGACCAGCTTTCGCTCCCGCTCCATTGCATGGCGCGAGGCGAGAATCTTCTGGGCCAGATGTGGTGGGGTGTAACTCTGCGGCGAAGCGAAGCGAGCTTCCGAAGCAGGCGCCAGCAACGGGAGCAGCGATTGTCCACACTGGTCGCAGAAATTGCTGCCCGCGGCGTTGACTGCGCCGCAGCTTGGGCAGGGGTGTTCGAGCCGCGTCCCGCATTGGCTGCAAAACTTAGCTGCCGGAGTATTCTCGTGCTGGCATGTCGGACATCGCATATGCGCTTGTGGAATGGCTGCGAGAGCGCGGCGATTAAATCACTTGCCCGTGAGGAAAGAAAGTCGGATAAAGCGGCTCTGGCGTTGCTTGGGGCATCTCTAGGTTCGTTCGTAACGCCGGCTTTCGAGCCGGCAAGTTCTGAGGCCTCCCGACCTCGCGCTTCACGAGGCAGGAATGCGTCGGAACTTGCCGACAGGAATGTCGGCGTGGCCATCGAACGGAATCGGCGGCAGACCGTTCCCAACCGCCGTTATCCGTCAGTCTGGAGGCCGACCCGGCGCAGAATCTCCATAAAGCCCGGCTCGCTGCGCAGTTCGTCGAACCGCGGCTCCACTTTCAAGTAAATCAAGCGAAGCGCTTTTTCCTCCAGCGCCCGACGAAGCCAATGCAGCGCGGTTTCGGTCTGGCCGAGGCTGAGCCACAGAATGGCCACTTCGCTGGCCGGCACGTAACGCGTTTGAGCGAGAGCGAGGAGTTCGTCGAGCAAGCGCTTCGCGTCGGCCTTGTGCCCGGCCAAAGCGTGGGCCTGCCCCAGCGCGGCGATCGCAACCGGATCGCATTTTCCGATCTGGCACGCGCGCTCGCACTCGGCGATGGCCGCTTCGTGCTGAGACTTCTGCAAATGCGTCCACGCGAGGAACAGGTGCGTCAGCCCGAAATTTTCCT
This sequence comes from Verrucomicrobiota bacterium, assembly GCA_016190065.1. GTDB lineage: Bacteria > Verrucomicrobiota > Verrucomicrobiia > Limisphaerales > SIBE01 > VHCZ01. The sequence continues at coordinate 13,356 of JACPRI010000103.1, read as the reverse complement.
CCATCTCCAGCGTGAGGCGGCTCTGGCGGACCGCTTCGTCGAATTGCCGCGCGTAATAGAACGCGAGCGCCAGGCTGGCCTGAACACCGAGCGAGAGGGGATCAACCGCTTGCGCCTTGCGGAGTTCGCTGATGGATTCGTCGTGCCGGCCGAGCGGGGTCAGGCAGTTGATCGCGTACCATTGATGCGCCGTGGCGTAGCTGGGATTCAATTCGATCGATCGTTTGAATTCGGCCTCGGCTTGAATCCAATCCCAGTCATAGATAGCCGAGATGCAGCCGAGGGTCGCGTGCGGTTGAGCCAGAGCATCGTCGATCTCCAATGCTCGGAGACCGGCCGCCTTGGCCCTGGGATACGCATCGTTGGGAACCAGGAAACTATACGTCCCGAGAAGATTGTATGCGTCGGCGAGGCCGGCGTGGGCCAGGGCGAAACGCGGATCCAGGCGGACGGATTCTTCGAACAGGGTCACGCTGCGCTTCAACGGCTCGTCCTGGCGTTTGTTCCAGAGGTACCGCCCCTTCAGATAAAGGTTGTAGGCTTCCAGATTCTCCGTCGGCGGTTTGCTGCGGTAAAGATCCGTGAGTTCGCGCTGGCCAAATCGCAAGCGATTGACAATCGCGCCGCTGATCTCGTCCTGAATTTCGGTCAGGTCCCGGGCTCGATACGCGAAGGTCTCCGACCAAAGACGGTAGCCGTCTTTCAGGCTGACTAGTTCAACCGAGATGCGAACGCGGTCGCCAAAGCGTTGGACGGCGCCGACGAGGATCACTTCGATCTGAAGCTTAGTGGAGATTTCGCGCAAGTTTTCCTGCTTGCCTTTGAACTGAAACGACGAAGTCCGCGAAGCCACGGAGAGCCCTTGAATCCGGCCCAGCGCGTTGATCAATTCCTCGGTCAATCCGTCGGTCCAGTACTCGTTTTGTGCATCCCCGCTCGCTTCGGCAAAAGGGAGCACGGCGATCGCCGTGGCACCGGAGGCGCGCAATACGGGCATGTTGGCCATCACCCAGTCGTGGTCAAAAACGCGTTCGTAAATTCGGTTGCGCACGCGCAGGCCGCCTTTCTCCACGCGCGTGATACCGGAAAGCCGAAGCGAAGTGACGCAGGGATTGGTCTCATCGTCGGGCACGGTCTCGTGGTTCCGGATGCGATCGTAGAGGCTGAGCCGGGCGGCCAAATCGCCTTCGCTGCGGAGAAGCCATTCACGGACCAACAGGAGGTTGTCGTCGCGTTCGCGCGCGCGGTTCGAGAGAAAGAAATCCTCGCAAAGGCGGTCGATGCCCCGGCGGTTCATGATCCGGGGTTTGGAGGTTTGTCCTTCGGCATTGGCCTCGGCGGTGGCGCGGCAGAGCCGTTGCGTCAGGTACGGATGGCCGTGCGTCCAGTAAAGGATGCGTTCGAGCAACTCCTGCGCGAGATTCGGTTCCACGCGAAAGCCGTGAGCCAGCGGCGCGGCTTCTTCGAGCCTGAAATCCGTCAGTTCGATCCGGTGGCCGATGTTGAAAGGCGTCGTGTGGGGGTCGCGCATCAAGTCCGAGGGTGTCGCCATGCCGAGCAAACAAAAGGTGAGCGGATTCAAGCTCGGCTCCTCACTGCGCCGGTTGTAGCACTCCCGAATGGCGGCAAAGAATTCGTCCGTGGAGAACGGCAAGCTGCGAACAGTGTCGATCTCGTCCACGAAGACCACCAGCGGCTCCGGATGTCGTTTCATCACCACTTCCCGAATCGCGCTGAAGAATCGTTGGACTGGGCTGAGCCGAGTCGAGTTTAGCCAAAAGTCATCAAGTTCATCTTCCAGTTTGAGCTGGTGCCCGAGGTTGACGACCAAACCGTCGTGCCATTGTTCGGGAGTGAGATTCTGCCCCACGGCGGTGAGATCCAGCGTCACGGCGCGGATCGAACGCTCGCGCAGCCTCCGAGCCGTGCGGGCCATGAGCGAGGATTTGCCCATTTGTCGCGAGGTGAGCACGTAGCAGAACTCGCCCTGGATCAAGCGCTCGAAGAGTTCCCCGTCAGCCGGGCGCTCAACGTACGAAGGCGCATCCGGTCGCAGCGTGCCGCCGATGACGTAGAAAGAGGTTTCGCTGGTGCTCATGGAGCAAACTGAGACTAACAAGGTTCGATGTGCTGGGAAAGCCTCGATTTCCTTCGCAAACGTGGAAAATCGTGAACTCTCTCCATGAACATGGTAGGGACGGATTCCACTCCGTTCCTGACTTCACTCCGCGATCGAACGAACCAGATCAGGGACGCGGTGGAACGCGTCCTTACCGGTTCATGGCCCATGCGCTGTTCATTTCGAAACAATCGGCTTTTCACCAACGCGAAGTGCAATCAATCTGAGGCCGTCCAATCCCGGTCTTCATTCACGTTGGTGTCAATTTGAATGGTTCCGGCGTGAAAAGGCCTCAACACTCGCATTTAGAACAAAATGAGATTTCCCCGACGAAGCGTCACGCATTGCGACCATGAACCGACCGCGATCCCCCTCAACCGTGCTGCGGACACCTTCTCCCCCACTGGGGGAGAAGAGCGGGATGAGGGGGCACGGTCCATGGGCAGTAGTCATGGTCCTGTTCTGCTGGTCACCCCCTGGGACGAATCCAACCAACAGCTCGTCGCAAATGTTCATCCGCCGGACTGGATAAATCCAAAACCGGCCACGCGCTACAACCTAGTCGTCATCGGCGCGGGCACGGCCGGATTGATCGCCGCCGCGGGCGCGGCTGGACTCGGCGCGAAGGTGGCCTTGATCGAGAAGCATCTTCTGGGCGGCGATTGCCTCAACGTCGGTTGCGTGCCGTCGAAGGCGTTGCTGCGCGCAGCTCGCGCCTCCGCCGATGTCCGCGACGCCGGAGAGTTCGGGATTTCTTTGCCTTCCGACCCGCCACTGGATTTCAAGAAGGTCATGGAACGGATGCGCAAACTCCGCGCAGAAATCAGCCGCAACGATTCCGCCGTCCGCTATCGGCAAATGGGCGTGGATGTTTTTATCGGCGCCGGCAAGTTCACGAGTCCGGAAACGGTCGAAGTGGAAGGCCAGACGCTGCGATTCCGCAACGCGGTCATCACGACCGGCACTCGCGCCGCCGTTCTTCCCATTCCCGGGTTGGCCGAAGCGCGAGCGCTCACTAACGAAACGGTTTTCTCGCTCATGGAATTGCCCCGACGCCTGGCCGTGATCGGCGCCGGCCCGATCGGATGCGAACTGGCTCAGGCCTTTCGGCGATTCGGGTCGGAAGTCACGCTCCTCGAGGCCGAGCCGAGAATTCTTCCCCGCGAAGACGCGGACGCGGCTGCGATCGTGAGTCGCGTGTTCGACAGCGAAGGACTCCGGATGTTAAGCGGTGTCAGCGTTGGGCGTGTCGAACAAACCGGAGGCTCCAGGCGAATCCATTTCACCAGAGAAGGCCAGGCGGAAACGCTGGACGTGGACGAAATTCTCGTGAGCGTCGGGCGAATCCCGAACGTCGAGGGGCTGGACCTGGCGGCTGCGGGAGTCGAGCATAGCAAACAAGGCGTGACCGTGAATGATTTCCTGCAAACCACGCACCCGGACATTTACGCGGCGGGCGATATCTGTTCGGCGCACAAATTCACGCACGTCGCCGACGCCATGGCGCGCCTCGTCATCCAAAACGCGTTGTTCGGCGGGCGCAAGAAGGTCAGTTCATTGATCATCCCCTGGTGCACGTACACCGATCCGGAGATTGCCCACGTCGGGCTTCACGAACACGACGCGCGAAAGCGCGGCCTCGCCGTCAAAACGTTCGTGCAACGATTCGACGAAGTGGATCGCGCGATCCTCGATGGGGAAACCGGTGGATTGGTCAAAGTCCGCGTCCGCGAAGGCACGGACCGGATTCTTGGCGCAACCATCGTGACCCGGCACGCCGGGGAAATGATTGGCGAGATCACAGTGGCGATCGCTGGGAAAATGGGCTTGGCAAAACTCGCGAACGTGATTCATCCGTACCCAACTCAAGCCGAGGCGATCAAAAAGGTCGCCGATGCCTGCAATCGAACGCGGCTGACGCCGCTGGTGAGGAAGCTGCTGGACCAGTGGTTAAGCTGGATTCGTTGATCTGGTCCAGTCAAAGGCTCACCGCCAAGCCAAGCTGCCCTAGATTGCCGGGGCATCGGATACGATTGGCCCTTTCCTTCGCCGCGATCAGTGAAGGCAAAAGCGAGGGTAAAGCCGCTTGGTTGTACTCGCCTTGAGTTGTCTTCGGACTGACTGGAAGGTTTTCCTTTCCTCCCGACGGAGGGCCGATGTTCAATGCTGGCATGATGAAATCCAGTTGGTTGAGCCTCCCTTCTCTTGAACCTCCACACCCCAGACCTCTCGGCTTGCCAGGGCTATTCCTGGGGCTGACATTGGCCTCCGCATCCGCGGCGGAGTTTTACGTCGGCGCAAGCGGCTTTCCGATGAACTCGGGAACGCGCGAGTCGCCCTGGGATCTGGAATCCACCCTGCAAGGCAAACAAAAAGTTCAGCCGGGCGACACGATCTGGATTGCCGGCGGCACTTACAAGCACCCGGACCGCAAAGCGGGCGCGATGGGATTCGCCGTTCGCCTGGCGGGCGCCCAAGGCAAACCCATCGAAGTGCGCGCCCTTCCCGGCGAGCACGTGACGCTCGACGGCGGATTGAATGTCCAAACGCCGGCGACGCATATCTGGTTGCGCGACCTGGAAATCCTCGTCTCGGAAAACCTCACCCGCTCGCGCCGCTTCGAGGAACCCGGGTCGAGCCCCAAGAGTTATGATCGGCCCTGGGGCGGCCTGAATGTTTATAGCGGCGCCCAATGCAAATTCATCAATCTGATCATCCACGACAACGCCCAAGGCGTAAGCTGGTGGTCCGCTTCCAAGGACAGCGAATTGCACGGCTGCATCATCTACGACAACGGCTGGGAAGCGCCCGACCGAGGCCATGGCCACGCCATCTACACTCAGAATCTCGACGGCACGAAGACGATTTCCGATTGCATCATGACCGGCGGCTACGGCTACACACTGCACGCGTACGGCTCAAGCCGCGCGGACGTGAACAACTATTTCGTCGTCGGGAGTATTTGCTACAGCGCCGGCCCGTTCCTCATCGGCAGCGGCAAGCCCAGCCACAACATCAAGGTTTTCACCAACTTCCTTTACGGCGTCTCCGCGCGGCTGGGCTACAACGCGCCCTACAACGAGGATTGCGAAGTGCGCGGAAACGTGGTCGCTGACGCTGAACTGGCGATCAACAAATACCGGACGGTCGTGAACGAAGACAATCTCGTCCTCGCCAAGAATTCGCCCCGGCCCAATGACACCAAGATCATCCTCCGCGCGAACCGGTACGATCCGAAACGCGCACATCTCGTCGTCTTCAATTGGGACAAGTCATCGGTTGTGGAGATCCGCACCAGGGATTTCCTCAAGAAGGGCGAGTCCTTCCGCATTTTGAATCCACGCGACCTTTTTGGCCGACCGGTTTTTCAGGGCAAGCATGAGGGGAAAGCGATCTCGCTGCCGATGAACACCGAGTTCGGAGCCTTCGTGTTGCTCAAGGATTGAGCCCGGCGAAACACTGAGGTCGGTTTTCAACAGGAGGCAACGGAGTTAACGGAGATTCCTCGCTTCTTCGATCGCGTATCAAGACCATGTACCCACCCCTTCCCCTCCCAGGAGGGGAGCTACGTTTCCTGCGTCGGATACAACGTCCTCTCCTGGGAGGGGCGAAGGCGTGGGTGGGTTCACGCTTCCGCAATCTTGGCCCTATCGAAAGCGGCGACTCCGCGGGCGACGCTGCTGTCGTCAAAAACGCGCCGCGGTTCAGCGGCCATTGAGCCGAGGCTGAGCCGCAAACCGAAAATTGTCATGGGCAAAGCAATTATTCTGTAGAAAGCCTTTGACAGCGCGTGCGGTGAAGTTTAGTACGCATACGTATCATGACCGGTCCCGAACTGTCGGTGGCGTTCTTCCTGCAGATGTTTGTCATCCTCGCCGTTTGCCGCCTGGTCGGCACGATCGCGAGAAAGTTTGGCCAGCCCCAGGTCGTGGGCGAGATGATTGCCGGCGTTCTCCTGGGGCCGTCGCTCTTTGGCCTGATGCTTCCGGAAGTCCAGCAACTGCTCTTTCCCAAGGAGTCCCTGAAAATCCTTTACGTCGGCGCTCAATTGGGCGTCGGGCTTTACATGTTTCTGGTTGGCGTGGAATTCAAGACCGAACTTTTCCGCAGCCGGATTCACAGCGCCGCGGCCGTCTCCATTTCCGGAATGCTCGCGCCCTTTGTATTGGGAGCAATCCTGGCTCTGTGGTTGGTCAAAGTCCCGGGCCTGTTCTCGCCCAAGGCGAAAACCTACGAAGCGGTGCTCTTCCTGGGCGCGGCCATGTCCATCACCGCTTTCCCAATGCTCGCCCGCATCATTTATGAACGCGGGTTGACGGGCACGGCGCTGGGAACGCTGGCATTGGCCGCCGGAGCGATCGATGACGCAGCCGCGTGGTGCGTGCTGGCGATTGTTCTCGCCAGCTTCGGGGCCGGAGCGGCCGTCGCCGTGAAAGCGATCGCGGGTGGGATCGTTTATGGAGTGATCCTGCTGACGATCGGCCGAAAACTCCTGGCCCGCCTGGGCACCGCAGCCGAATGCTCCGGCAAAGTCGGCCCGACGCTGCTCGCCGTCGTGCTCATGTTATTCGCCGTCGCGGCCTGGTTCACGGATGCCATCGGCATTCACGCAGTATTTGGAGGATTCATTCTCGGCGTGGCCATGCCCCGGGGCCTCTTTGCCCGCGAACTGCAGCTCCAGCTCGCGCCGTTCGCCGTGGTGTTTTTGCTCCCGATGTTCTTCACGTTTTCCGGACTGAACACGCGCCTGGACATGGTGAACAATGCGTCGATGTCGCTGATCGCGCTGGCGGTGCTCGCCGTCGCGTGCCTGGGCAAAGGCGGCGCCTGCTGGGCGGCGGCGCGTCTCAATGGCGAGGACAATCGTACCGCGCTGGCTGTCGGCACGCTGATGAACGCCCGCGGGTTAATGGAATTGATCATTATCAACATTGGGTTGCAAAAAGGCGTCATCGAGCCGGGGCTGTTCTCGATCATGGTCTTGATGGCAATTGTGACCACCTTGATGGCCTCGCCGATTTTCGAGTGGGTTTACGGACGACACGCGCGCAAGACGGGGCAATTGGGAGATGCGCCCGTTGACGCTTGACGAAGTGTTTAGACTTGAGGCGCTCGCGCTCTCTTTGCATAGTGCGAGCGGATGAGGGAACCCGGTTGCCCTCCGACAGCGTTGAGCCTTCCATCCTCCTGGGTGCGGCTTTGTGATTTTGAAAACGCAAGCGAGCGAAATGCACAAGTGAAAATCCCCAATGGATCCCCAAAGGACGCAACTATGAGCTCTCGATACCTCCCGGCGACTTTGCTAACGACGGTTCTGTTTTCCCTGATCGCCAATCTGGCTTGGAACGTGCGCGCGGCCGAAAGCTCCAACGCTCCAGCCAGCGCCGTGTCGATCCAGAAGAAGACTCTGGACCAGTGCATCGCCGAAGCGCTGCAAAACAACCGCCGCCGCCCCGCCTCACGGTTCGCGATCGCCATGGCCGAGGCGCAGCATCGACAGGCCCTCGCGGCCTATTGGCCGCAGATCACCCTCCGGGCTGCCGTCGAGCGGATGGACGAGCGGCCCAATTTCGTTTTTCCTTCGCGCGCTATTCCGGTTCCGCCGCAGAACATCACCATCCCGTTCGGGGGATCCCTGCCGATCACCATCCCCGGGATCGGGACCATCCCGCTCAGCACGTTTCAGATTCCCGAACAGACCATCACGGTTCCAGCGCAAGAAGTGATTTTGCAGGATCGGGATTCAGCCTACGGTTCGCTGGGCGCAACGTGGCTGCTTTATGACGGAGGGATGCGGAAGGGATACCGCGAACAAGGAAAAGGCTTGGTGGATTTGCGGAAAGAGGAGGCGCGGCGCACCGATCTGGAAATCGCGGACGGCGTCAAACGGTTCTACTACGGTTCCGTCCTCGCGGCGCAAGTGCATCAAGTGGGCCAGGACACGCTGGCGCGAATGGAGGCCACGCTCAACCTCACCGAAACCATGTACAAGGAAGGCAGCGGCCGGGTCAAGAAAACGGACTGGCTGGAAAACAAGGTCATGGTGGAATCCTTGCGTTCCATGGTGGCTTTGCTCGAAAAGAATGAAGCGATGGCCCAGGCGGCCCTGGCCAACACTGTCGGGTTGCCGTGGAACGCGGCGGTCAAACCGGCCGACAAGGAAATGCCCTACGCGCCTTACGCGGAGAACTTGGACAGCCTGGTGAGCACGGCCTATCAATTCAGTCCCGACTGGAACCGGCTGGAAGCCGGACTGCGTGCCGCGGAGGGCGCGGCCCGCACGGCAAAAAGCGGCCACTCCCCCAAGATGGCCCTCACCGGCGGACTGCACAAATGGTGGAACGACGCCGACGGAGGCATGGCGACTGTGGTCAACCGGGAAGGATGGACCGTCGGGGTCGGCCTTGAGATCCCGCTGTTCGACGGGTTTCTGACGAGGAATCGCGTGGCTGAGGCCCGCGCGCAGGTTTCCAAACTCAAGGAAGAAAAGATTCTCCTCAAAGAAGGGATCGCCCTTCAGATCAAAGACGCGTTCCTAAGTCTGAGCACGGCACAGAAGGCGCACGCGGCGACTCTGGAGGCGATGAAAGCCGCGATCGAGAATCGCGACCTCAACACACGCGCTTACCAAAACGACCTCGTCGATACGGAGAAAGTCATTCGCGCGCAATTGATGGAAGCATTGATGTCCGCCACGCATTACAAGGCGCGTTACGATCACATTGCCTTGCAGTCCCAGATTACGCTCCTCGTCGGCACGGAAGTCATCAACCGAATTGAAGGCACACGCTGAAGCGATCCAGCGCATCGCCGATGAGAGCAGACGTATGGCCAGGATGCGACAATCGAGCGGCTCCGGCAGATCCGGATTGACTCGCGCGGCTCAGATCGGCACCCGTGATTTCCATGGGCCGTCCAGCCAAGGAAAGAGTGTGCCATGAAATCCAGATGGCTGTCGGGATTTCTCAGTTGCGGGTTGGCGGCCGGATTTGCGGCCGAGTTGCAGACCGGGGATTCCGGGAACCCGTTCCGCTTTGGCCTCACGACCCGAATGTTCCGCGGCATCAATGAAAACGACGGTCGCGCCGCCATCAAAGTCTATATCGAGTCGGTGGGGCAGGAGCGAGGCATTGCTTTGAAATCCATGCCGACATTCGACGACGTCCAGGACGTGGGCAAGGCACTGCGCAGCGGCGAGCTGGATGCCGCCAGCGTAACCACGGAGGAGTATCTTAGGATCAGCGGCGACGTGGCCAGTGTTCATATCTTCGACGATCCCAGGCGGGTTGATCCCGGTGAAGCGTTTGTGGTCCTGATTCACCGAGGCAGCGCGGTGACCAACCTGGCTGAGTTGAAGGGCGGGCTTCTGATGGAGTACGACAATTTGCGGACCAGCCTGGCTCGAATGTGGCTGGATGTGCAGTTGCTGGAGCAGGGCTTGCCCCGTGCCGGAAACTTCTTCGGAAAAGTGACCTTGGAATCGAAGCTGTCCACGGTCGTATTGCCGGTGTTCTTCGGCAAGGCCCAGGCGTGCCTGGTGACGCACCGCGGCTTCGAAACGATGGTGGAACTCAATCCGCAAGTCGGCAAAAACTTGCGTGTGCTCGCCGCTTCTCCGTCGTTCGTTGTGACGGTTATGTGTTTTGGGCCGAAGGCGAATCCGATGGACAAGGCGACGATCTTGGATGGCATTCAGAGGCTTCACGAGCAGCCCCGAGGTCAGCAGCTTCTCACCATTTTTCAGGGTGGCAATCGCATTGTGGAGTACCCGGCCTCATTCTTGGAACGAGCGGAAAAACTGAGGAAGAGACACACAGAACTCCTCGAAAAGGCATCCGTCGGAGGTGCCCTGCCAACGGAGGGCGGCAGATGACACGGCGGTTCATCGGGAGCCTCAAGCGAGTCTTGCCGGGCTTCGTGCGCGTGAACCGGGCCCACTCGTCTCGAGGCCCGGTGTTCGCCGGCGGCGCGCACTCGTTCCTCTTGATGCTTGCCGTCGTGCTGGCGCTCGGCTCGTCGGATAAGCCGAATCGGCCGCCCTTCCGCTTTGCATTTTCCACGCGGATGTTCATCGGGGTCAACGAAAACGACGCCAAGGCGGCCGTCAAAGCCTGGGCTCAGGGTCTTGCGAAAGAGCGCAACATCAACCTGGACGGCCAACCCACCATCCTCCAGAGCCAGGCCGAGCTGGTTGAGGCCCTGCGCAGCCAGCAAGTGGACTGCGTCTCGCTGACCACGGATGACTATCTCACTCTGGCTCCGGACATGCAGAACACGAACCTGCTCGTCTCTTCGATCTCGGGAAGAACCACGGAACAGTACCTCCTGTTGGTCCATGTCAAGTCGGGTATCTCCAGTCCGGCTGATCTGAAAGGGCGCAGCCTCGTGATGTTGGACCATGTGCGCGCGTCTCTGGCGCCCATCTGGCTGGATGTCCTGCTGGTCCAGGAGGGTTTGGCATTGCCCGCCCGACACTTCAGCCAAATCCGCAGCGCCCAAAAGTTGACCGCGGTCGTGCTGCCAGTGTTTTTCCGGCAGCAAGCCGCCTGCGTCGTAACCCGCAGCGGATTTGACACCATGAGTGAACTCAATCCCCAAATCCGGGCGCAATTGAAACCGCTGGCCGCCTCGCCGGAGTTGGTGCCGGCCTTTACCTTCCTTCGCCCCGACTATCGTGGCGCGCCGCAGGACGAGATTGTGGCGGAAGTTCTCAAGATGCACCTGACGCCATCCGGGAAGCAAATTCTGACACTTTTCCAAACCGACCTTATCGAGCACATGCCCGCCAGCGTTTTGATGAGCGCGCGCGAATTGATCGAAACCCGTCGGCGCTTAATTCCGGCTTCCGGTGAGCCGCCGCGCGGTGAGGCTGGCCCGTCTCCGAAAGCCAACAGCCTCCCTTGAAGAATCAGATGGACACCCGCCGCACTCGATTCGGGCAGCGCATGGGCATCGGCCTGAAGATCGCCCTGCTCGCCTGGTCCGTCACGCTCGTGACGCTGCTCATTTTCGTCGCCGCCATCATCCCTGAGCAAAAGCACATCTTCATCGAAAACCTCGATTCCAAAGGCCGAGGCATCGCGGTTTCCTTGCAGGACGTCGCGGCGGGCGCGCTGGTGACGGAAGACTACAGCACCGTTGTAGATCATTGCCTGCAACTGCTCAAAGGCGATCCGACGCTCAGCTACCTGGTGTTGGTCCGAATGGACGGCTACGCGCTGACGATCGACCCTTCCGGCTGGCACGACGACCAACTGGACGGAACCTGGCGGCCGGCCGAGCGCCGGGAGCGGAGCGGGATTGAAACGCGGCCGTTGTTCAGAAAGCGCGTCTTCCATTACGCCAGCCCCCTCAACTACTCCGGCGGCATCGAGTGGGGTTGGATTCACATTGGCCTTTCCCTGGATTCGTACGAACGAAGCGTGGCCAAAGTCTATGCTCGCACCGCCGTCCTGGCGATGATCTGCGTCCTGGTCAGCGCCGCGGTCTCCGCCGGTTACGCTCGCCGGCTCGTGCGGCCGATCGGAAGCCTGCAGGAGGTCGTTCGCGCGGTCGCCCGCGGTCAGCTTTCCGCGCGGGCGGATATTCGCAGCGGCGATGAAATCGAGAGTCTGGCCCACTCCTTCAACGGAATGACGGCGGGACTGCAACATCGCAACCGGATCCTGGAAAGTGTTCGTTTTGCCGCGCAAACGCTGCTCAGCACCGACGATTGGCGCACGGTGATCGACGAGGTGCTGGCCAAGCTCGGCCAGTCCGCATCCGTCGGCAGCGCCTATATCTTCGAGAATCACATCGCGCCGGATGGGGCGCTGCTCTGCAGCCAGCGCTACGAGTGGATCGCGCCCGGAGGCGCGGCCAGCCTCCCTCCCAGCACGTGGCAGAACCTGCGTTGGCACGGCGCCGGATTGGATTCCTGGGTGGAGATCTTTCAGCAGGGCGAATTTGCCTCAGCCCACGTCCGTGAGCTAGGGGAGGCGGAACGCGCGGTCATCGATCCTCAGGTCAAATCGCTCATGCTCATGCCAATCCTGGTGCGAGGCGTCTGGTGGGGCCTGATCGGTTTTGACCAATGGAATCAGGAGCGCGAGTGGAACGACGCCGAGCGGGACAGCCTCAAGGCGGCGGCGGATATGTTGGGCGCGGCCATTGAACGCAAGCGCACTCAGGACGCGCTGCTGGAGGCCAAACAAACCCTAGAGCAACGCGTGCAGGAGCGCACGCGCGAGCTGCAGGAACAGATGTCCGCCAAAGCCCGCGCCCATGCGGCGCTGGCCGAAGCGCAACAAAGCCTGGTCGAGGTTTCACGGAGGGCGGGGATGGCGGAAGTCGCCACCAGCGTGTTGCACAATGTCGGCAATGTGCTCAACAGCGTCAATGTCTCGATCACCCTGGTCCATCACCGGCTCCGGCGGTCCGGGCTGCGGGATCTGGAAGAAGCGCTGGCAATCCTTCGAGCGCACGAATCCGACCTGCCTCGCTTCCTGACTTCCGATCCGAGGGGCCAATCTTTCCTGAACTTTCTCTCGCAGTTAACCGAACATCTTGCCACTGAAAACGGCTGGGTTCGGGATGAAGTGAAATCCATCATGCGACACGTCGAACACATCAAGGAAATCGTGGCCATGCAGCAGAGCTATGCCCAGGTCTCCGGGGTGCGCGAGATGCTCTCCGTGTCCCAATTGATGGAGGATGCCCTGCACATCAACGCGACGGCTTTTCAACGCCACGGTGTCGAATTGGAGCGGGACTACGAGACCGTTCCCGCCCTCTTGCTCGAACGGCACAAGATCCTCCAGATCCTCGTCAACCTCTTGCGGAATGCGAAAGAAGCGCTCATCGAGGGTAGAAAGGAAAAGCGGATCGTCCGGTTACGAATCGCCCGACATTCCGATCAGTGGCTTCGTATTTCGATTTCAGACAACGGGATCGGCATCGCCCCGGAAAACCGACGCGCATTTTTCAGCACGGCTTCACGACACGAAAGACGGGGCACGGATTTGGCCTGCACAGTGGAGCCATTGCCGCAAAGGAAATGGGAGGAAGCTTGAGCGTCCACAGCGCCGGCTTGGGCGAAGGAGCCACTTTCGTTTTGGAACTGCCGATGTCGGGCCGCAGCGACGTGGCGAACGCCTGAGAGCAAGGGACCATAAGTTCGAGCCACCAGGCAGGCCGCCTGGCGGGTCTCAATGGTGCTGTCCCGATGCTTCCGTTTTGCCGCCGGCCCGGATGAATGC
>JACPRI010000102.1 GCA_016190065.1 Verrucomicrobiota bacterium | reverse complement strand
GAGCCAATAGCGTGCCACGAGAATCGCTCTACGTTGTAACGTTTTGACGCTTCAACGAATTCACTTGTCGTGCAGGCGCCTTCTCAAGCCCGTTTTGTGATCATATCTCCGGCTCACTCCTTCACAATCCAGCCATCCTGAAGCTTGATGATCCGGTTGCCGTAGGCCGCGTTGGCTTCCGAGTGTGTAACCTGGATGATCGTCACGCCTTCGGAATTGAGGCGCTTGAACAGCTCCATGATCTGTTTGCCCTGCGCGGAATGCAGATTTCCTGTCGGTTCGTCCGCGAGAAGCAGCTTCGGATTCGCGATCACCGCTCGCGCGACGCCCACGAGTTGCTGCTGGCCGCCTGACAATTGGCTCGGAAATAAGTCTTTCTTGGCCACCATGCCAAAGCGGTCGAGCGTGTCCGCCACCAAAGAGTCGCGCTCCGCTTTTTTGACATCGCGATACGAAAGCGGAATATCGAGGTTCTCGGCGACGGTGAGGCTGTCGAGCAAGTGATACTGTTGGAAAACGAAACCGACGTACCGCTTGTTGATTTCGGCGCGGTCCTTGGGCTTCATCGTGTGGATCGCCTGGCTCGCGAAATACAATTCACCTTCCCAGGCGCTGTCGTACATGCCCAGGATCGCGAGCAAGGTCGATTTCCCCGCGCCGGACGGTCCCATGATGGTGATGAACTCGCCTTCCTCGACGTCGATGTTGATCTGGCGCAGCACGTAGGTCATGCCGGCTTTGGTTTTGTAGCACTTCTCGATGTTCCGCAGTTTGATCATGGGTTCCATAAGGCAATTCTAGATTTCGGATCCAGCGCAGGAATGACTCAGGCTACGTCCGACACCAGATCCGAAACGGGGTCCAAAATGCTCGTTCGCGAAAAGCTCGCCGGCAACGTCGTCAGGAGCACACAACTCAAATCCTTCTCCAGATCAAGCCACATGAGCGTGCCGCTGGAACCGCTATGGCCGCACGTCCGGGCGGAAGCATGTTTTCCGAATCCGCTCCCCATCGCCCAGCCAATGCCCCACGGCCGATTCAGTCCCGGGTTTTGATTCGTGATCATCGCTGCGGCAGTCGCCGGCTTGAGAACGGAGGAATCCGGATGAAGGAAATAATTCGTGATGCGGCTGACGTCAGCCGCGGTGCCATGAACTCCCCCCCAAGGCGCGCCTAAGTTGCGCCAATAGGAACTGTTCTGTGCCCAGTCTGTCGGCGCATCGTGCTGCAATTGCATCGTGTCCGCTAGATTTCGCCCGCCGAGGCCAAGCGAACTATCCTGCATCTGGAGCGGGTGAAAAACTTCTTCGCGCAGGAAGTTCCGGAGTGAGCGCCCTGAAAGGCGTTCCACAATTTCGCCCGCGAGCAGGATGCCCATGCTCTGATAACTCACGCGCGTTCCGGGCGAAAACAGAAGTGAGGTCTTGCAGGCGCCAGCGACGAAGTCTTTCAGCGGCGCGTGGCGTTTGCGCAGTTCTTCATTTTCGGGGAGCATGTCCGGCAAGCCCGAGGTGTGGGACAGCAGATGACGGACGAGCACGCGTTCTCGTTCGCCGCCACTGAACTCAGGAATGAACTTCTGCACGCGATCCTCAAGCGTCACTTTCCCCCGATCCACGAGAATCATGACCGCTGTCGCCGTCATGGGCTTGGTGAGCGAAGCCAGATAAAAAACGGAGCTCAACTTTGCCGCGCCGAAGGCTTCCACGGTGATATGTTTGCCGTGGCGAACATGAAGAACTGCGCCAGCCAATTCGCCGGAATCCACCTTGGTTTGGAGCAGGCGCACGGCTTCGTGCGTCTTCGCGGCAGCTTTCTCAGCGAGGAGCGGCAGGGCCATGCCTCCGAACAGGAAATCTCGGCGGTTCACGTGGAGAAGAATTATCTCTTCCCTGCGCTCACTGCCCTGAGCAGCGCCTTGATATAGCCGATGCTGTAAGCCCAGCCGACCCGGGATCCGCCGACCATGCCCGGCACGTGATCCGCGATCACCGCGCCTCGGAAATCCACTTCGTAAAGCGTTTTCATGAGCTTGAGCATGTCCGTGTAACCGTTATCGATGAACGTCTCGACAAAGTAGGGGATTGGCGCGCTGACGTTGCGGAAATGAATCTTCCAGAGCTTGCCCATCTTCGCAAAGGCGCGCGCGGCCTCAAACACGTCCTTGCCCATGTGTTTCCCGCCTTCCATCCAGGTGCCTGCGCACAGGCAGACACCGATGTTCGGACTGTTCGCGATTTTCAAGGCCCGCACGTAGCCGTCGAAATTCCCGAAGATGCTGCGCGGCACGCCGCCCAATTCCGGCACCGGCGGATCATCCGGATGAATGCCAATGCGAATGCCCAGCTCTTCGGCGACCGGCACGATCTGTTTGATGAAGTAGGTGTAATTCTCCCACAGCTCTTCCTTGGTGTACTTGCGGCCATGCGTGAGCGGGCCCTCGAAGACCTTGCCGACCCAGTAACCTTTGGGATTCTTGTTCATGTCGAACGCGCGCGCGGGCGCGCCGCCGCGCGTGGTCTCGCGTTCGCTGCTCCAGATGCCGTTGCCCATGTGCGCGTAAGTTGTGTACTGGATGCCGGCTTTGGCGAGGTTGCGGAGATAGTTCTTGTACTCTTCGATTTTCGCGTCGCGGCCGGGCAGGTTCAACGTCACTTCCGGCATGTTATGGACGTTGCTGTTGCCGATGTTCCAGACCTTGAGTCCGGCGGCCTCCACGCGCTGTTTCAGGCGAGTGAAGTTTTCCGCCGTGGCTCGGTCGCCGCCGCTGGGAATGTTGACGTATTCCACGCCGAGCTGTTGGGCGAACTTTAGATCTTCGTCGGTCGCGTCTCCGGAAATCTGCAGCGACACTTTGATGCCGGGCGGCAAGGGGGCGAGCTTCTTCGCGGCCGCGCGCACGTCCAGTGGTTCTGATGCGGCGACGGCTGCAATCGCGCCGCCCGCGAGCTTGAGAAAATGCCTTCGGGGCATCGGTTGAGAGGGGGGGAGATTATCTTTGGTCATAGCCCCAAGATTGGCGAGGCATCGTGCGGCGATCAATGGTTTTCTGTGAAGCCAGGCTAGCCCTGCTACCAGTCATACCCGTCACTACCGCTGTAATTACCGCTGCAACTGCCGGATTGCAACTGAACGCGGAGCAGGCTAGACAAGAGAGCGGCGTTTGTGGAAACGCTTGGTGTAATTCCGGCGGACTTCCGTTTCCTGGCAGCGATGCGATCCGGCACTGAAAAACTCAAACACGCACTTGATTGATTCTATGAACTTAATGACCTCGAAATCCCTCCGGCGGCTCGTTCTGGCTGCGATTCAGACCGCGTTGGTCGCGCACGCTCAGGCGCAAGCTCCGTTGTTCTCGGACGACTTCGACACGGATACTTCGGCGAATTGGGACGTCTTCAACGGATCCGGCAATGGCACGCCCGACTTTTCGGCCGAGTTCAATTTCGATTACAGCAAACACAAAATCCCGCCCGCCCCGAACACGACCGGCAACACGACGCGCGGCGTCAAACTCAATGTCAACAAGAACGACGACGTCGCGAACATCGCCGGCGTGAGCATTTATCCGAAGGGGAAGACGTTCAGCGGCAATTACGCGCTGCGTTTCGACATGTGGATGAATTACAACGGCCCGGCCTACGGCGGCACGGGCTCGACCGAGTACGGAACCTTTGGCCTCAATCACAAAGGCGACAAAGTCAATTGGGCCAGCGCGACGGACAGTGACGGCGTCTGGTTCGCGGTCACCGGTGAGGCGGGTGCGGCCCGCGATTATGAAGCCTTTGAAGGCTTGGCCGGAGCGGCGCCAACCGAGCTTCGCGGATTGGACGCGGGCTTCCTGGATCGAGATGGCGACGGGACGACCGAGTTCGAGGCCAATCCGACCCAGGCCGGCACTTTCCCGCTAAAGGCCATTTTTCCGTCGCCGTTGTTTGAATCAGCCGGCGCGCCGGGCAAACGCTGGGTGCAAGGTGAAGTCCGCCAGAAAGACGGTGTTCTCACCTGGCTGCTCAACGGCTATGTCATCGCGACGCGCCCGAACGCCTCCGGCTTCACGAGCGGCAACGTCATGCTCGGATACATGGACACGTTCAATTCCATCGCCAGTCCCAAGGAGGAGAACTTCATCATTTACGACAACGTGCGCGTGGTGAACCTGGACACCGAACCGGTCCTCTCGGAAATCTCGATCGAGGCCACCGACGCAGAAGCCGCTGAACCGGGCACGAACACGGGGCTCTTCACTATTTCGCGGACCGGCGCGACCACGGCGCCGTTGGAAGTGGCCTTCCGTTTCGCGGGCACGGCGACGCTCGGCGAAGATTACGCAACCAACGCGTTGTCGGTCGTGATTTCGGCCGGCGCCAAATCCGCGACCGTGACGATCAAACCGCTCGACGACCCGAAAGGCGAGCCGAGTGAAACGGTGTCTCTAATTCTGGCCGGCAGCAACAAGTACGATGTCGGCGCCGCGTTCCGAGCCACCATCAACCTCCTGGATGACGGAGACATTACGTCGATCAGCGTCAAGGCTACCGACGCCAACATGTACGAACGAATCCCCGAAGACACAGGAACGTTTTCCATCAGCCGTCTGGGAGACACCGTTGCAGATCTCAGCGTGAACCTGACCGTCAGCGGCACGGCAACCACTGGGAAAGATTACGATGGCGCGGCCAATCTCGTCGTGATCCCCGCCGGGCAAACCAATGTCCTCCTCACGCTCACACCGATCGACGATGCCGAGGTGGAAGGGGATGAAACCGTGGCCGTGAGCATTGCGAGCGGTGCGGGCTACGCCATCGGCGCGACCAGCAGCGCGACAGCGACGATCAAAGACAACGATTTGGCGTCGGCGCCGGTTTTGTTTGCCGACAATTTCGACGCGGACAGCGCCGGCAATTGGAGCACGCTCTTTGGCGCAAATAACAACGTGCCGGATTATGCCGCGCAGTTCGCCTATGACTACAGCGCGGACAGCATTCCGCCCGCGCCCAATTCGAGCGGCGGCAGCACACGCGGCTTGCGGGTGACGGTGAACAAAGCGGATGCGACCGCCAGTGGCGCCGCCGGCGTCAACTTGTATCCGAAAGGGCAGACGTTTAGCGGGAATTACGCGCTGCGCTTCGACATGTATGTGACCTACGGCACGGACGTGGGCGGGACCACCGAGCACGCGATCTTCGGGATCAATCATTCCGGCTCGAAGACCAATCGCCACGCAACCGCCGGCAGCGATGGGATCTGGTTCTCCATCGAAGGAGACGGCAGCGCGAGCGACGCGGGGCGGAGTTATTCCGTGTATGTCAGCACGAACGCGACTGCTGTGCCGACCCTGGTCAAGAAGTCGGCGCGGGAGTTCGACCTGGTTTTCACCAAGCCGCCGTATGCGGTGGCGGGCGCGCCGAGCGGCCAATGGGTGGACGTCGAAGTTGCCCAGGTCGGCAAAGACATCACCTGGAAAATCAACGGCACGGTGATCCAGCAGCAGGCCAATACGTCGGCGTTCACCTCGGGCAATGTCATGCTCGGTTACATGGACACCTTTGCTTCGATCGGCTCGCAGAAAAATCTCGTCGTGTTCGACAATGTGCGGGTCGTGTCCCTCGGCGGTGCGGCCCCAGCCGAGATTAAGATTTCCGGAATCGGCTTCCTGCCGGACAACCGCGTGCAAATCACTTTTTCCGCGAGCGGCGGCGACGCCGGCCAGCTTGCGCTCGAAGCCGCGACCAGCGTCGCCGGTCCCTACGCAAAAGACGCAGACGCTGTGATTCGAGTAGGAGTGGTTCCGGGGCAATTCGTGGCGACGACCCCGCGCGGCGCCGGTGGTGTGAAGTTCTACCGGGTTAAGTTGTAGGGCAGGCTTCCAGCCTGCCTCGCGAGTGACGGGGCAAAGATGCCCCGTCAACCGGCAGACAAGATGTCTGCCCCACATTGAATGAGTGGACGATTACGGATTTTGTTCGTCGTGGTCATTGGGCTGGTGGGAGTTCTCGTCGCGCGGATCGAGCTTCGCCGTCCGCAGCCAGTTCATGAGGGAAAAATGGTCAGCCAGTGGATCGACGAATTGAAGATCGGCGTGGGCGTTTTCGAGCGCTCGAACTCGATTACAGTTTACCTGTCCTTCCTGACGGATGAGGAACTTGCCGCGCTCAAGCTCGGCAACCCGAAAGTCATTTGCATCGGCCGGAATTCGGTGCTCGACGCAGGCGATCAAATCCTGCATCACGCCGACTATCTGGCAACAGAGCCAGCCAACGTCGCGATCAGGATGATCGGAGCGGACGCTCTCCCTTGCCTGGTTGCGAAGCTCGCAACGAAAGATTCTCGTCTGTCCAAGCATTACAGGGAGCTTTGGCCGAAACTTCCAAGCGCTCTGCAAAGAATAGTTCACAAGCCGATTTCCCCTGTTCGACAGCGTGCCAACGCAGCTTACGGTCTCGGATTGCTCGGCCCCGCCGCCAAGCCCGTGTTGCCGGTCTTATTCAAGGCGTTGAACGACGGGAACGAACTCGTGCGCTCGGTCGCGGCGGAAGCAATTCGAAAGATCGAACCTGCGGTTGCACCGAAAAGACCTGAGGGCCTGTTTGCAGAAGCCCCGCGGGTAACGCCTTAGTGCTTGGAGCGTTTCTTTGCCCCGTTGCATACGGAATTTGACCGGGATCAATCATCTGGGATAACGTCCGTTGAAATGATGCAACACGGCGTCGGCGGGAACTGGTGGCTCAAAACCGCAATCATCCTGATCGCGCTCGGCGGCGGCGTGCTCCTGCTGCGCCTGACGGTCTTTCGGACCAAGCCGGTGCCCGTGACGGTTTACCGCGTCAAACCGGGGCGCGTGGAGGACTCGGTCGTGAATTCGCGGGCGGGCACGGTCCAGTCCCGCCGCCGCGCGGGGATCAGTCCGGGAATCCCCGGGCTCGTCACCGAGATCAAGGTTCAGAAAGGCTCGCGCGTCAAAAAGGGGGACGTGCTCGTGCGGCTGGATGATCGTGAACAGCAGGCGCAGGCGCAACTGACCGCGCGCTCACTGGAAGCGGCCAAGGCGGTCGCCGAACAGGCGCGACTGGAGGCGGAACTGGCGCAACGGTTGTGGAACAGAACGCAAAACCTGGCGAGGAACGACGTCGTTTCCGAAACCGTCCGCGAGCAGGATCAAACCCGTTCCTTGACGACTCAAGCCGTGAGCCTGGCGGCCAACGCCCGAATCCTGGAAGCGGAGGCCGCGCTGGAAGCCTCGCGCGCGATGCTGTCCAAAACCGTGATCACGGCGCCGTTCGATGGCATCGTGCTCGACGTGACGATTGAGGTCGGCGAATGGATCAGTCCGGCTCCTCCCGGCGTGTTCATTCCGTCGGTGGTGGATTTGATCGATCCGCAAGCGCTTTACTTGAGCGCGCCGATTGACGAGGCCGACGTGGCCCGGCTGCGCGTGGGCTTGCCGGTTCGAGTTACCCTGGACGCGTTTCGGGGCCAGGCGTTCGACGGCACGCTCACGTACATTTCGTCGTTCGTGGAAGCGCGCCAGGAACAAAACCGGACCTTGCGCATCGAAGCCGAGCTGAAGGAGACGTCCTTTCCCGCGAATCTGTTGCCGGGTCTTTCCGCCGATTTGGAGGTCATCCTCGATTCTCGCGAGCAAGTCTTGCGGATTCCAACCTATGCGCTGCTCGAAGGCGGCCGGGTGCTCGTGGTGCAGAACGGGCGGTTGGAGGAAAAGAAAGTCGCGACCGGCCTCCACAATTGGAGCTACACGGAAATCACCTCGGGCCTGGCCGCGGGCGAATCGGTCGTGGTCTCGCTGGACCGAACCGAGGTGAAAGCGGGCGCGCAAGTCGTGGTGACCGCCGAGGCGGAGAAATGATCCTGTGACCGGTTTGAAAATGGCTGAGAGCTTTTGAACCACTAATTCACACTAATGCACACTAATGCCGCTGGAGTCAGCAGGGCTAGAGTGGGGCCGCTGGATAAACTGCACCTCCTTTCGCCTTTCCCTCTCTCGCCCTGGGAATGGTCTGCCATCAACAGGCCAGGTTCGTTGAGCCGCGGGATGCCGGGATCCCTCTCAATTAGTGTTTATTAGTGTCAATTAGTGGTTTGCCTCCATATTCACGATGATTCAACTGTCAGACCTTCATCGCACCTACCAGATCGGCGGAAGCCCGGTGCGCGCCTTGAAAGAGGTCAATCTCCGGATTGATGCCGGCGAGTACGTCTCCGTGATGGGGCCGTCCGGCTCCGGCAAATCAACGCTGCTTCACATTCTAGGCTGTCTGGACCGGCCGACTTCGGGATCGTACCGCTTCGCGAATGAAGAGACGGCCCACCTGGAGGAAGGGCAGTTGTCGCGCCTCCGCCGTCATCAGATCGGATTTGTGTTTCAGTTTTTTCATCTGGTGCCGCGGCTGACCGCGGAGGGAAACGTCGAGCTGCCGATGGTGTTCGCCGGAGTCGAATCGGAGCAGCGCCGGGAACGCGCGCGGCAAGCTCTCGAACTGGTGGGATTGACCGCCCGAGCGGGGCATCGCCCGGATCAGCTCTCCGGCGGCGAACAACAGCGAGTGGCGATCGCGCGGGCCGTGGTGATGAATCCCGCTCTGCTGCTGGCAGACGAACCCACCGGCAATCTCGACAGCGTCTCAGGACAGGAAATCGTCGATTTGATGGAAAGTATGAACAAAAAGGGGCTCACGCTGATCGTCGTCACGCACGATCCGAAGATAGGCGACCGCGCCCGGCGCCAGATTCGTTTGGCGGACGGATTGGTTGTATCGGACGAGCGCATTAAGCCGTGAGCATGCAGTGAGAAATGGGGAGCACACGCGCGCGTCCTGACCGGCATCTCGCCGGTCAGAACGGTCTTGAAACTCAGTCACTAAACAGAAGCTTCAATGGAACAGACGATGTGGCCGGCGAGGGCGCCGACCACGGCACGGGGGGCGCGTGCGCTCCCCAACCGAATGAACCATTACGAAAGAAACCAAGCACCGCTCGAATGAACTTAGCCGATCTGCTCCGATTCGCCGCCGGTGCCTTGCGCGGCCACCGGCTGCGGACATTCCTGTCGCTGTTCGGCGTCGCCATCGGCGTGGCCTCCGTGATTTTGCTCACGAGCCTCGGTGAAGGCGCGCGGTTGTATGTCACCGGCGAGTTCGCTTCGCTCGGCTCGAATCTCCTCATCATCATTCCGGGCAAGACCGAGACGAAAGGATTGGCTCCGCTGGTCAGCACCGCTCCACATGATCTGACCCAACAAGACGCCGAGTCCTTGCTTCAGCGAGTGCCTGGAATCCGGCGCGTGGCGCCCCTGATCGTCGGCACGGCCCGAGCCAGCGCGGCAGAACGGAGCCGGGAAGTCACCGTGGTCGGGACCACGCGCGAAATGCTGGAGATTCGCCATCTTCAAATGGCGAGCGGTCGTTTTCTGCCCGGCGATCTTCCCCAAGCGGCGGTGTGCGTGCTGGGCGCCAAAATTCAGCGCGAACTTTTTCCGAATCAGAATCCGCTGGGTCAATTGGTGCGGATTGGCGACTGGCGGTTTCGGGTCATCGGCGTGATTGCCCCGCGCGGCGTGTCCATCGGCATGGATTTGGACGAAGTGGTGGAAATACCGGTTGAGACAGGCCTGAAGTTGTTTAATCGGAGCGGGCTTTTTCGGATCCTGGCGGAAGTGGGTTCCCACCAGGATGTGCCCGCCGCGGAGAAAGCCGTCCTTCAAGTCTTGCGCGAGCGTCATGGCGGACAGGAAGACGTCACCGTTCTCACGCAAGACTCCGTCCTCGCTTCTTTCAACATGATTCTGCGCGCTTTGACGGCGGCCCTGGCCGGGATTGCAGCCATTTCTCTCGCCGTCGCCGGATTGGGGATCATGAACGTGATGCTCGTTTCGGTGTCGGAGCGGACGCGGGAAATCGGCTTGCTCAAAGCCTTGGGTGGCACGAACGCGCAAGTTTTGGCGGTGTTCCTGGTCGAGTCTTCAATCCTTTCTACCGTGGGCGGAGCATTGGGTTTGTTCACGGGGCTGGGCGGCGGAAGATTGCTTCAGCAGCTTTATCCGGACTTTCCCATCCAACCTCCGGCGTGGGCGGTACTCGCGGCGCTAGCGGTGTCGTTCATGGTGGGTCTGCTGTTTGGAATTCTGCCCGCGCGAAATGCCTCGCGGCTGAATCCGGTTCAAGCGTTGATGCGGAGGAAAGCATGAACCGGAGAGCGGCATTTGACCCATGCGGCGAGCCGCAACTGAAGTCGTTACAACGTTAAAAAGTTAAATCGTTAAATCGGTTAAGTGGGAAAGATGAGTTCACGCGATCTCCTGAGCCAGGCCTGGCAATCCATTTGGTTCCATCGCACGCGATCGCTGCTGACGATGCTCGGAATTCTGATCGGGATCGCCTCGGTGATCCTTTTGACGTCGATCGGCGAAGGAACGCGGGTCTATGTTTTGGCCGAGTTCACTCAGTTCGGCACGACCCTCGCCGCGATCAATCCGGGAAGAATTCAGACGACGGGACTTTCTGGCGCCGTGGGGACAACGGTCCATCCCTTGACGCTTGACGACGCCGAGGCGCTGCGCCGCATTCCGGGCGTGGATCGCGTCGTTCCGGTGGTCATGGGAGCGGCGCCGGTGGAACACGCGGGCCGAACCCGGGATGTTTTTGTCTATGGTGTCACCGCGAGTGCTCCGGCAGCGTGGCGGATGCCCGTGCGTTCCGGACGGTTTCTGCCGGAGGTGGACGCTGGACACGGCGCTCCCCTGGCGGTGCTCGGACCGAAGTTGAAGCGCGAACTCTTCGGCGATCAGAATTGCCTCGGTGATCACGTGCGCATTGCGGGCGAGCGCTTCCTGGTGATCGGCGTCATGGAACCTAAAGGCCAGTTTCTCGGATTCGACATCGACGACAGCGCTTACATTCCGGTGGGACAGGCGCAACGGCTGTTCAATCGCCTCCACTTGCAGGAGATTGACATCACCATCGCCAGCGCGCCTCTTATCGATCCTGTCGTGGCGCGGGCAAAACGACTGCTGATCGAGCGGCACAACCGCGAAGAGGACTTCACGATCACGACCCAAACCGGGATGTTGGACAGCCTGGATCGAATCATTCGCATCGTCAGCTTGGCCGTGGGCGGGATCGGCGCGATTTCCTTGCTGGTGGGATCGATTGGGATTTTGACGATGATGTGGATCTCCGTCAACGAGCGGACGTCGGAAATCGGATTGGCGCGCGCCATCGGGGCAACTTCCAAGCAGATCCTGTGGCTCTTCCTCAGCGAAGCGGCGCTGCTTTCCACTTTGGGAGGCGCACTCGGTCTGGTGTTCGGGATGGGCACGGCGCAATTGCTGCACCTGTATGTTCCGGCGCTCCCGGTGAAGACGCCTTTGGAGTACGTCTTGCTGGCGCTGGCGGTCAGTTTCCTCGTGGGAATCGCGAGCGGTCTCATGCCCGCCCGGCGCGCTTCAGCTTTGGACCCCATCGTCGCTCTGGCGGCGGAATAGACGCTCTCCCGCTACCGTTGCATCGGCGTGACCACGCGATAGTAGCGGCTGCGTAGCGCGGGCTGCACCAGATCAGCCACCTCGACCATGCGCGATGCGGTTTGCGGCGTGACATCGATCAGTTTGCTCCAGACGGGCTGAGTCACCGATTCTGCATATTGAATCGTGTAGGATTTGCCCGCAGCGGCCGTGAAACGAACCTTGAGCGTTTTCTCCCCCACCGCGAGTTCAGCCGACTCGACCTTCAGATGGCTGCGCGCTTCGCGAGGATTCGTTCCGCTCAGAAACTCGTCGATGTTCGTCCGGCCGTCGTGATCCGGATCGGCCTCATCGCCGCTGACGGAGGGATTGGTCAGTTCGGAAGCCGTGAAATGCGCCGTCCGCCATGCGCGCAAAGCCGCGGATCCCAGGGCTGGCGATCCGCCGACCGTCTGACTTGCGCGCCAACTCGCTTTGTCGCCCCAGGCACTCCAAAGCATTTTTTCGTCGGTGATCATCAGCGAGTATCCCAGGCCGTCGGTGCTCGGAAACCATGAGTTCTTATACGAGAATTCCAGAATGCTCTCGCCGCCGGCGTCCTCGAGCCGGAGCTTTTCTCCCGCATTCTCCAGGCTGCCGTCGTACGTGCCGGCGATGTTGAAGCCTTTTCCATAGCGGGCCGTGAACGCGCTCAGGTTCTTGACCAAATAAAGCGTTTCACCCGGCGGCAGCACCGTGACGCCGGCGGCAAAGTTGAAACGGATGCCCGCGCTGAACCGGACGCCGGCCAAATCCAGGTTGGTCGAACCGACGTTTTTCAATTGGATGAACTCGAAGTCTTCATCCAGGAACGCGCTGCCGGCCGGCGGCGGAGCGGGATGATACATGATCTCCGTGATTCTTAAGAACTGCTGCGCCAGGCTGGGGTCTCCCGGATAAGCGACGGCGGCAACCTCGCGTCCGTTGGCGTCGAACAGGCGCACCGCCTCGCCGCGCGCCGACAACCGCCCATCGTAATTGCCGATGACGAACAAGCCTTGCCCGCCGGTCGGCGCGGTTTTCCGGGCGCGAAAAGCGACGACGTTCGGCGAGAGATACAAAGAGCTGCGCGCCGGCACGACCGTTCCGGGCTGAAGGGTATGCGTCACGCCGCCGGTGATTTTCCAGCGCGAGATATCGACGGCGACCGCCGTACTGTTCGTAAGCTGAATGAATTCCTCATCCTGATTTCCCGAAGCCGGATTGAAGTCGATTTGACCGAACGCCAGCGGGGCATCGGACGCCTGGGCTTTGGGAATGTCCGGCAGCCGGAACAAATAATTCCGCCGGGCGGGAAAATAGCGGTTGGTCAAGATGTTCACGGCCTGGGCCAGGGTCTGTTTCTGCCCCCACGTGGGCCACTTGGCGAAATCCAGAGCGCAATCCGGCGTGAGCAACGTCGAGAGTTCGTCGATGCGGCGCTCGTATTTCAAATTCGCGGGCGGGGTGTTTGTCCACTGGAGCAATTCGTCCATGAGCGTTCGCACGCGGCGCAGATACATTTGCCGAATCGACGGCGTGGCGAAGAGCGCGGCGATCAGCGCGTTGTTTTGTCCCACGAACAATCCGTTGGCGGTGAACATGGTGTCGTCGTAATAGGTGTTGGCGGAATTCCAGTTCCGGCCAAACGACAGATCGACGTCCCAGGGCGTGTACTGCCATTCGCCCGTGCCTTCGGAATCGCGGTAGGCGTAATAGTTCTTGTGGCAGCAATCAACGTTGCCCGTGATGATCATGGCCGCGAGATAGTTCACCATCGCCGGGACGTTGATGTTGTCGAAAATGTACTGCGTGCGTGCCACGCCCGTTCGGCGAATCCCCGTGATCAGCGCCTGAAGGTCCGCGTTGCGTTCAAACTTGCGCGTTTTCTTCTCCGCGCCGCTCGTCGCCGAATCCAGCGTGTTGTACATCTTGTAAAGCGCGCCGCGCGGATCGAGACCGAGCCGCTCCAGATAATCCTCGTCCGCATCCTCGACAAAGTGGGCCACGCTGAAGAAGGCGCCGTTTTGCTGCACCCGCAGCGGGAAAGCGACGTGGTAAGTCGAACCGGCGTCCCGACAGGTTTCGTAAGCGAGCAAGTTCCGCATGTGCGCCTTGTCCGGGTAAGTTGTGAGCAGGTTGAAATCCTCCACCGGCTTTTGATCCGCCGAATAACGGAAGTGGTAGCCCCGGTTAAAATCAAAATCGTAACTCTTCTTCGGAAACGAGGAGCTCGACTGTCCGTGGAGCTTCACGCCGATGTTGTCGTAGAATTCTCCATCGTAAAAAACGGAAGCGCGCGTTCCGGTCTCGGTGTCGGCGGCGGTTCGGCTTTGAATGAACCAATAGAGGATCGGCAACGCGCTGTTCACGAACGGATCGGCCACCATCGTGCCGTAGTATTGCGGCGAATTCTTCGGATCTGGATACGGCGGCCAGCGCGAGGAATCGCCATCCGCGTCTTCCGCCACGATGAAGTAACGCACCATCTGGGCATTCGTCGAGACGGTGGCCGGAATGACCGCTCCGTAAACGCCGTTGCCCGCCGCGCCGTCTCCATGAAGTCCGTCGTCGAGCATCGGCACCGCGACTTCAGCGCCGTACGCCACGCGGTAGGTCATGGTGAGTTTGCGGACAGAATTGAACGTCGGAACTGCCCGGGCCGTCACCAACAAGTCCTGATCCTCGAGCGGGACCTTAGGCGTGTGCGTCACGTCCACGACCAACGGCCCGAGGTTGGTCCGGCCGAATCCATTCGGCGCGCCCGGTGTCGGCAGCGAAAAATAGCGTCGCGTCGCCGGGTCAATCGTCAGGGTGGTCGCCGTCAATTCCGGGGCGAGGAGGAATTCCGCATCGGACGCGCCGGAGTTCAGCCCGTGCAAGGCGAGGAGGTTCGTCTCGACGTGCAAGGCGCCAATCCGGCTGGAGAGATCGATCTCTTCAAATTGCACGGCGTCCTCGGTGCTGCGCGCCACCGTGGCCGGCGAATTCCAAACCGGCTCTTCCGGGACATTGCGCCGCGCGACCTCCAGACCGTTCAGATAAGCGATGAACCCGTCGCTGTACTTCATGCGCAGCGTCAGAAACTGGAACTTGGACGGATCGGCCGCCATGAAGGGTATTCGGAGATACGCGGAAGCATTCACATTCTTCATCGGCGCTTCGACGCTGGTCCTGATCTGGCTGGCCAGCGTGTTGGTCATCCGAAGCGTCGCGGTGAAGTACGAGCCGTCCCCGGAGTCGTCGGTGGCATTCGACGCGCCCGTCGGCATGAGCGCGAAGTCGATGAAATCGCCCGCGCGCAAAGCTGTGATCAGATTCGTCCGCGTTACCCCGATGACATCCCGGCCGATCACCACCACGGAGTCCTTTTGCGCGCCGTTGTGGAACACACGTCCGGTGACGCCGTTGCCGCTCGCGTTTTGTTTGGCCAGACGCCATTGCACCGAGACCGTACCGTTGACCGGGCTGACCCAGCGGCGGATGGCCCAGTGTTCCTGACCGCCGCTGTTGATGCCGTTCGGGTGCGTGTAAGTCTGGCCAATCTCCGTGCGAGGAGGATCGCCGTTGAACCAATCCCACGTCGTTCCATTCCAAAAATTCGCGGCGCTGTGCGGGCCCTCGCCGCGCGCGAAAGGAACAAAATCTCCGGGCTGATAGCCGGCAGTCTTGTCCGCGGTCCGGTTGTAGAAGCCGTAGAGCCAGTTGTCCTGGCCTTGCACGTCGGAGAACTCCGCGGCGGAATCACCGATCCTGACCGTCACCAACGGCGATTCCGGGCTGACGTAGCCGACGCCGGTGTTCACGGTCTGCCAATCGAAGTCGATCCAATCCGGATCGGTCCAACCGGTGGCGAGTGCGTCGTCTTTCGGGATCAGCAACTTTGCGGGCGCGCCGATCGGAATCAGGCGCGTGTCGGCCTGCCGTTCCGGAATGCCGTAGGAGACGTCGGTGATCTGAACCGGAAACGGAGCGCCGAGATCCGACGCCACGGTTTGATTGTCCGGCTTGACCAGCGCCAAATACTCGCCGCCGCTCGAAAGCTTGAAGCTGGTGTGGAGCTGAGCGCCCGGCATGGCGCGGTCTTTGCCGGACGCGAAAACAACCAGATGTTGATTAGGGAACAGCGAGACCGCCGGGAAGCGCCACTTGGTCAAGTTGGTCGACGTGTCGGTCAGCGACCAACCTTCGAGGTTCACGGCTGCGGGACTGCTGTTGTAAATCTCGATCCAGTCCGAGTATTCCCCGTCGCTGTCGGCCAGCGCGCGGCTGTTGTTGGCCAGGAATTCGGTGATGACGACCTGGCCGCGCAATGCAGGGATTCCAGATTGCAAAGCCAGGAAGAGCAGCAATGTTCCCAGGCGTTTCGCATCCCGAGGCAGGCGCGTTTGCAGGTTGATGGTCATGAACCCAAATTAAGACGGCAACGTTCACCAGACAATCAGATTTCCTCGGAGATGGAGACGCGAATTACGCGAATTTTCGCGAATCAATTTGGTTTTATCCCATTCGTGGAAGATTGGTGAAATTCGTGTCTGCTTTCTTTGCGGCATTCGGCTTGTTGCAAAGCTGCGCGGCGACGAAGTATTATGCCAGACCATGAGCGCTGTTCCGATCAAGGGCCGTGGAGCCGCGTCGAATCCCCCCAACCGGTTCGAGGAAATTCACCTTGAACCCGGCGAGGACTTAAACCCCGACGACGAGCGGCCGCCTTCGACCCGGTTCTTCCGCGACCAGACCAAGACCATCTTGAATTACAACGACAGCCCGGATGTTGGATTCGAGGTCAGTGTCAATCCGTATCGCGGCTGCGAGCACGGGTGCATCTACTGTTACGCGCGTCCGACTCACGAGTATCTCGGCTTTTCGTCCGGCCTGGATTTCGAAACCCAAATCATGGTGAAGGAAAACGCGCCGGAACTGTTGCGCCAGGAATTGGCGTCGCCGAAATGGAAGCCGCGCGTGGTCGCCCTGAGCGGCGTGACGGATTGCTACCAACCCATCGAGCGCCAGCTGAAATTGACGCGCCGCTGCTTGGAGGTGTTCGCCGAGTTCCGCAACCCGGTCTGCATCGTCACCAAAAATCACCTCGTCACGCGCGACGCCGATGTGCTCGGCGAATTGGCTCGGCACGAAGCCGCGGTGGTATTCGTGTCGATCACAACCCTCGACCCGACGCTGACGCCGAAAATGGAGCCGCGTGCATCACTTCCGGCCCATCGATTGGGAGCCATTCGCGCCCTGCGAGAGGCGGGCGTGCCGGTGGGCGTGATGGTCGCGCCGGTGATTCCCGCGCTGACGGACCACGAAATGCCGCGCATCATCGCCGCGGCCATGGAGTCGGGCGCGCAATTCGCCGGCTACGTGACGCTGCGATTGCCCTTTGCCGTGGGGCCGCTCTTCGCGGATTGGTTGGGCCGCCATTTTCCGGCTAGAAAAGAAAAGGTGCTGAATCGAGTCCGGGCCTTGCGCGGCGGCAAGATTAATGACCCAAATTTTGGCACGCGAATGACCGGCGAGGGCATTTTCGCGGAGCAGATCGAGAAGATTTTTGAGGTGGCCTGCCGAAAAGCAGGAATCCTTGGCCGGCGCGCGCCGCTTTCCGCCGCCCACTTCCGTTCCCCAAGCGGAGTTCAACTTTCGCTTTTTGACCGGGTTCCCTGACTTTTCCAGTGTTGACAACCCCGCCGCCGCAAAGGAGCTTTCGGCTAAGATTCAAAGCCAGTGTTTATCGTGACTGCAAAAGGTCAACCGCGAATGAACGCCAATGCTCGCGAATGGCATCGAGGAAAAATGAAAGCCGTGATCCGGTTCTTGATTCGCGTTGATTCACGTCCATTCGCGGTTCTCCTCCGAAAGAGTAAGGTTATATGAATCGAGCGTTCGCGACAGCGGCCGGAGTAGTGGCATTCTCGGCGTTGGTGTTCAGTCAAGGCTATCAACCCGGCCCTTATGCGCCCCGGCAGCCTTACCCGGCCCGCCCGCTCACCCCTTACCGCAATCCGGCGCTGACGAATTCGGTGACGAATTATTACCCGCAAAGACCTGGGCTTCCCGGAGCGCGACCCTACTTCACCAACACAGCGCCCGGCGCGTTGCCGAATCGCTATGCGCCCCAGCCAGGGCCGACGAATTATTGGCCCGGCGCACGCTACGCGCCGAATTTTGCGCCCGGGAATCGGTTCGCGACCAATACGCCGGCCAACCGTTTTGCGCCGAACCCTTATTCGTTCACGAACGTTATGCCCCGCGTGGGCTATGGCACCAATGCCGCGCGCTTCGCCCCCACTATGACCAATTTCCCTGGTTACAGGACATCGACGACGAATGCTTTCCTCACAAACGGCCAGCCGGGCAGCAATAGCTTCGCGTCGCCTCCCGGCACGACAAATTTCCTTCTCCCGAATTCCACCAATGCCCAATCGCGTCAGGCGCTCACGCCGGCCCAGCGGCAGCACATCGACCGATTGACCTTGGTTTTCCACGGGATCAAAAATTCACCGGTCACGTCCTCCCAACGACAACAGATTCTGAACGCGCTGCAGAATTCGATTCCGGGTCTGAGGTATCTGGAGCGACGAAGTGGACTAGGAGGTATCCCGCCCGCTCCGCCTCCTTCGGCTGAATCATTGTCCAAGCTGGTCGATGATCTGGCGGCGGCGTGGCCGGGCAAGGCGTTCACGTATCAGCAAAAATTTCAATTGGCCGTGGACCTCAACCGGGTTTTGACAAGCGCCAATCTGACCGAAGGCGAGGTGCTCGTTGTGGTCAATGACGCCCGGCGCGTTTTGCAGCAAGCGGGCGTCAATGAGGAATCGAGAAATGCGTTGATCGACGATTTGAATGCCATCGCTGCGCAAGTGCAGAAGCCTTCCCCCAAAGCCCCTCAGGAAACCGCGGCGGCGCCCGAAACGGGAAAGTGAGGTTCACGCGCCGGCCAGGGGGAGAGGATACAAAGGTTTGGAAACGGAAGGTGGCGATGGGAGCATCGGAATTATGAAACTATGAAAGACAAACGAATTCACCCACTCGCCGTTCCGTTCCTCGCATTAGCGCTGGCCGTCTCCGTGCAGCCCGCTTCCGCGCAACTCACCTCGAATCCCGACCCTTCGAAACCGAGCTTCTCGGAAGTTAAATATGTTGCCGGAGGCGAAATCCTCCTGCGGCTCAACGTCCCCACGAATAACAATTCGCGCCTGGAGGTCTCCACGGATCTGGTCACCTGGACGCCGTTGTACACGTTTCCGGCAACGCCCACGGCGCAGAGTTACACCGATTCCACCGCCCCGTTCCTTCCCGTCCGATATTACCGCGCCGTTCAGTTGGCCGCTCCAAGCCCGGTGACGGGCGATCATCTGGTGACGGCAGACGGCGACGTCGTGGTGTATCCCATCAATCACGCGACGTTCGCGGCAAACTGGAAGGATAAAATCATTTACTTCGATCCGGTCGGCGGCGCCACGCGCTTCCGGACGTTGCCACGCCCGAACATTGTTTTCATCACGGACATTCACGGCGATCACCTCGAGGCGTCCACGCTCAGCGCCATCGACGCGAAGAACGCGGATATCGTCGCGCCCCAGGCAGTTTATCAGCAGTTGGCGAGCGACTTGAAAGCCAAGACAAAAGTCATGGCGAATGGCGACAAAGCCGAGATTCAAGGCATCGCCGTCGAAGCGATCCCGATGTACAACATCACGGCAGGCCGCACCGGGCACACTAAAGGCCGCGGGAACGGCTACGTCCTCACGATTGGCGGCAAACGCTTCTACATTGCGGGCGACACCGAGGACATCCCGGAAATGCGCGCTTTGAAAGATATCGACATGGCTTTCGTCTGTATGAATCTGCCGTTCACGATGGACATCAACCAGGCCGCCAGCGCGGTGCGGGAGTTTCGCCCCAAAGTCGTTTACCCATACCATTACTCCAGCAGCGATGTGAATCGGTTCAAACAGCTCGTTGGAAAGGATGTGGGGGTCGAGGTTCGTTTGCGAAAGTGGTACTGATCAGCCTTTTCCCGAAACTTACAAATCTGTAATGCTTCGGACATCCAGCCGTAACTCATTCGCCGTCTATCCAGGTGAATGAGCACCAAAACATTGAACCAAATCGGCGAGCCCGGAACCATCGAGACCTTTCCGGGATCGGACGAATTCGCAGGACAGATTTCCTCACTCGAACCTCAGCCCCTGACCCGCAAACTTGCGGCGCACGCGCCGGGCCTGCGCTGCCCGCACTGCAATTCGATCGTCTATAGCCGGCGACACAAGCTCTGCGGCGTGTGCAGCCAGGAATTGCCAGAGAGTTTCGCTTTTCCGCCCGAGGATGCCCGGCGGCTGGAGAGAATCTTGCGCACGGAACAAATGCGCCATCGAAGCTGGATGGCCAGGACGTTCAACGTGGCAGTTACGTCGCCGGCGGTCTCGTGACGGGCTGGAGGTAACAGGGGCAAACAGAGCAAACGGAGGTCAATACAGTAAGTTCGCAACGAACAAAGCCGTTTCATCTGCCGGGTGTTCGTGGCCGAGCGGGCCAATTCGAAGCCAGCCCTCACTGCCTCTGTTTTCTCTGTGGTCTCTTGTTCAGAACTTCCCCGCATCAACGGAAATGCTGGGGCAGGCTGGAAGCGCTGCCCTACTCTGCCGTGATCGCGATCAGGAACGGCGCGGAATCAGTCATCGCGGAGATGAAGTCGATGCTGGTGATCTCAACCTCCGGCAGCGGATTCGCCCAGGCCGT
>JACPRI010000117.1 GCA_016190065.1 Verrucomicrobiota bacterium | reverse complement strand
TTCGGCGTCGTCCGGTTTCACTTCGAGTTTCAGGACACCTTGCTCGATATTGTCGAGGTGTTCCTGGGCTTCGTTCACGTACTCGCGAAGGATATCGCCATCCGCGGCGATATTCATGACCAGCGGCGTTTCCTCCGGAAGAGCTGCCGCCGAGCCCAGACTGGACGCCGTAGCGGACGCCTCGCCGCGCGCCTGGTCCGCCCATTCCTTTAGTTGGCGGTGGATTTGATTGAGCTTCTGAATTTGCTCCGCATTGAACGGCTGGCCCGATTCCAGAACGCTCATCATCCAGGGCACGGAATCCTGCGCGAGGCGATGGAAATCGGCCAGCTTGGCCTCTCCGGTGGCGGCGTTCCGCAACAAGATAAGCGCATCGATGATGGCGAACTGGCCATCATCAGAGCCGAGGCGCGCCGCACCGATTTCGGCGGCGAGCTTTTCGAGCAATTCGCGAAGTTTTGAGAGCGCTTCTGGTGACATCGATTATCCGGTCGACGCTGTTTCCGCCCAGGCGACAAAGATGAGGATGAAATGGCGCCAAAATCAACCAAAAACCATTGACGCCGCCTGTCGAACGACTAAAAGAATTGGCGCGGTTCACAGCGTAGGATCTGCAGATTACCGGCGCGGCCTCCCAAAGAGCTTTGCCCTGGCCTGTTCCAGATCCACGCAGAAAGGCTGAATGCGTGTGCTGATCGTTGACGATTCCCGGGCTAACCGAATGATCTTAGAGAAAATGTTGAAGGACCTTGGGCTGGAAACGATCGAGGCCGAGAGCGGCGCCGATGCCATCTGGTTCCTCGGCGAGGACGCCAACATCGATCTCATCACCGTGGATTACCATATGCCGAAGATGACCGGCGTGCAGTTTGTGCGGTTGTTGCGCGAGAAACCCGAATTCAAATCCACTCCCGTGCTCATGATCAGCATGGAAGCGAGGCCGGAGATTCGCGCCCAGGCTCTCGCAGCGGGCGTAAACGATTTCCTCGAAAAGCCGTTTACCGAGGAAATGATTGCCGAGAAGCTGCGTTCGCTGGGGATCGAACCTTCGGGAACTTCAAACCCGCCCGATGCGGGCGCATGAGAACGGACTTTTGATTGCGCGTCGAACGAGATTGCGCTTAATAGGACATGATGCGTGCTTTAATCATCGACGATTCGCGAGCCAACCGAATGGTCCTGCAACGAATGCTCAAAGAATTCGGTTTCGAGACCGCGGAAGCGGAAAACGCGCTGGACGCGATCTGGAAACTGAACAAGGGCGAAGACATCGCCTTGATCACGGTGGACTACAACATGCCCAAGATGACGGGCACTCAATTTGTTCGGGTCGTCCGCGAGAAACCGGAATTGCAGGATATTCGGATTCTCATGATCACCTCCGAAAATACGATGCAGCGACGCGAGGAAGCTCTCCAGGCCGGCACGAACGAATTCCTCGTCAAGCCGTTTACCAAAGAAATGATCGCGGAGAAGTTGAAACTCCTCGGCTTCGATCCCGAGACGCCAGCCGCGACGGAACCTCCGCCTCCGGCGAATCCTGATGATCCACCCCCTCAGTGAGGCGGACTACCGGTTCATCCGCGATCTGGTGTACGAACGCAGCCGGATCAACCTCGGGAACCATAAACAGGAACTGGTGGCCGGCCGCATCGGCAAGCGCCTGCGCCAACTGGGGTTTCAACATTACTCCCAATACTGCGACTTTCTGCAATCGGACCGCGGCGAGGACGAATTGGTCGATCTCATCAACGCCATCTCGACCAACCACACCAGTTTTTTCCGCGATCTCCGGCATTTTGAGTTCTTGCGGAATCAAGTTTTGCCGAAGATCACTTCCGCGCCCCAGGTCCCGGCGCGCAAACTCCGCGTCTGGAGCGCGGCCTGTTCGTCAGGCGAGGAACCCTACTCGATCGCGATTTGTCTGGCGGAATTCTTTGCCCGGACGCCCGGTTGGACCTGGCAGATTGATGCCACCGACATTTCCACACGCATGCTGGCGCACGGGGAAAACGGAATTTACGAAGCGGACCAGGTAAAGCTTCCGCAGATGGAGTGGCTCAAACGTTATTTCCAGCGCGGAGTCAATGCGTATCAGGGCCACTACCGCGTCAAAAGCGCCTTGCGGAGCCAGATTCGGTTTCATCACGTCAATTTGTTCCAGCCGCGGTATCCGTTCCCGTCCGGGTACCAGATCGTGTTTTGCCGCAACGTCATGATCTACTTCGACCACGAGACCCAGCAGCAACTCCTGAAGAGAATTGCCGATCACTCAGCGCCCGGCGCCTTTTTGTTCGTCGGCCCTTCCGAAAGTCTGATTGGTATCCGAGGCTGCTTTCGCTACTGTTCCCCCGGCATTTACCAGAAAGACAAGTGAGATCCCGGAGCCACGCTCATCTGCCGCCCCGGCGCCACCGCAGCCGATCCCATACGATCATCGTCGGCATCGCTGAGATGCGCGTGAGCAATGACCCGGAAGCCAGCGTGATCACCTATTCGCTGGGATCCTGCCTCGGAATCGCCATCTATGACCCCGTGGTTCGGGTCGGAGGAATGTTGCACGCGATGCTTCCCGAAGCCGGCCGCGGCGTGGAGAACGTCCGAAAATCCCCGTGCATGTTCGTGGATTCCGGAGTGCCGATGCTCTTTCGTTCCGCTTATGAATTGGGCGCGGACAAACGACGCATCATCGTCAAGGCGGCGGGCGGCGGAGAATTGCTCGATGAAGACCGTTACTTCGGAATCGGCCATCGCAACTACGAGGCCTTGCTCCAACTGCTCGAGCGGAACGGCGTCGGGTTGGCGGCTTCGGCCGTCGGCGGAAAAGCCTCGCGCACGATGCGGATGGATCTTTCAACCGGCCGAATCCGGATCAGCATTCCAGGACGGCACGAGTTTGACTTGTGAGCACGCCGAAGCCCAATTCCCGTAGCGCGCCGGCGCCAAGCCGGATCCGGGCGCTCGTCGTGGACGATTCCGCGTTGGCGCGCCAGATGGTCGCCCGGGCGCTGCGTTCGGACCCCTTGATCGAAATCGTCGGCACCGCCGGCGATCCGTACGAAGCCCGGGAACGGATTCTGGAATTGAAACCGGACGTGCTCACACTGGATGTCGAAATGCCGCGCATGGACGGCATCAGTTTCCTGAAAATCCTGATGAAACATCATCCGGTGCCGGTGGTGATCGTCAGCACGTTTACTCAGGCCGGATCAGAAAAGGCTTACGAAGCCCTGGAGGCCGGCGCGGTGGAAGTGCTGGGCAAACCGACGAGTTCCGCCGAAGCGCGGGATTTTGCAATTCAATTGCTCCAAAAGGTCAAGTCCGCCGCCGCCGCGCGATTGCGCCCCGCCTTGGTGAACCGCGATGCTTCGCTCCAGGAACCAATTGATGCCGCGCCGGACCGCCGCCAAGTCATCCTCCTGGGCGCCTCCACGGGAGGCACTGAAGCGCTGAAGGAAGTGTTGATCCGGTTGCCGAAAGGGCTGCCCCCCATTTGCATCGTCCAGCACATCCCTGCTTACATCTCCAAACAGTTTGCCAGCCGGCTCAATGACGTGTGCGCGATGGAGGTCCGCGAAGCGCAGGACCACGAGTTCCTGCAAACCGGTGTCGTGCTGGTCGCCCCAGGGGGGTATCACATGGCCTTGCGCCGAACGATGGGCTCGTACCAGGTTCGCCTGGAGCAGACCGCACCCGTGAATTATCAACGGCCGTCGGTGGATGTTTTGTTTGAATCGGCAGCAAAGTGCGTCGGACGTCATGCCATCGCCGCTCTCTTGACGGGCATGGGCAAGGACGGCGCGGCGGGCCTGCTCAAACTCCGAGACGCCGGCGCAATGACTCTGGCGCAAGATGAAGAAAGTTGCGTCGTGTTCGGCATGCCAAAGGCGGCGATCGAATTAGGTGCGGCGCGGCGCGTGTTGTCGTTGGACGACATCGCCGGGGCGATCCTGCACTCGCTGCGAAAGCGCGAAGTCGCTACGTAAGTATCGGCAGATTCAAGAAATTCTCGACGTGGCTGAGCGGTGCGAGTTGCCAAGCAACGATTCGACTGGAACGGCTCGCGAGTTTTACCCCAGTGATCCACCCCCGTGGCGTCTCGGTCCCGTTTAATTGCACCCGAGCCGAATGGAGAATCTTCGCACCGCAGTCCTATGGTGCAATCCGTTGTCACCCGTACTTGTCACTCGACGAGAAAATTTGAGCGAACTCAAGTCGCCTCAGGAAAATTGCGAACTGCAGAAAACGCAGTAAAATCAATGGCCTGATGAGTGTAGAGAATTTCGGAAGAAGTGAGAAACAGGACTCTCACTTTTCTATCCCGGCAACCAGCGCCTTGAGCGCGGAGAGCGTGAAAGGGAAAGAGATTTCTCCGGATGCGGTTGCGTGCGTGGCGGCGGCGTTCCTGCCAGTGCCATGAAACGGATTTCGGACCAGGAGATTCCCGCTCCCTTCGTCTTTCCAAAGGTGAAATTTGCCTTGAGCCAATCCGACCGTGACCCCTTCGCCGCGCGGGTTCAGAACCAGGAAAACCACGACTTCCTCGCCCACGGCATATTCCACCTGGCCGGGAATCTCGACGCGCTCGCCCCCAATGATTCCGCCCCCATGCACGAGGATTAACGGATTTGTGGCGGGAGTTCCTTTCCACGCCTCTCTGACCCGCAACTCAATCCTCGTATAAACGCGGCCCGCGGGATCTCGCTGGCAGCTTGTTTTCAGCACTTCCCCGTGCACGACCAACTCGGCTCGTGTCGCCAATTCCCGGATCGACAGAGGCGTGACGATCACCGCCGCCAGCGACTGCGCGAGGAGGATTCCTGATAGCGAAGCGAGACGATTCATCACCTGTTTGTCGAAAGCCGGATGCTCACGCAGCGCCGCGTATCAACGCGCCGCTGGCCTGAGCCATTAAAGCCCTAAATGCGAAACCGCGCCAATTGGAATGTGCGTGTTCAGACGTTTCAGCGGAATTGGCATGCGGGCAGCTAAAGCACGCCGGTCAGTGCAAAATTGTCATTGTCGCGAGAGTGTTTCGGCAGGGGTATGCCTGTGTAGTGCCGTACGGCACCCGCCATTTGGCATCACCAGTTTCAGGGATAGCCAAAGCAAACGGATTTTGACAGTCTTAACTACTAAGATTCAGCGAATCAAACAAAGCTATGGAAAAGTTTTTTTTCTTGGGATTACTGATTAGCGTCTCACTCTCGCCGGTTGGTTCATTGCAGGCCCAGAATGCCCCGGGCAGAGTCAACGTCTTAATTGGTTTTAAGGGTGGAGCCAATGCCGAAGACCTGGCGATAGTGCGAGGGATCGGTGGTCAGGTGAAGCACGTCTATACGATCGTCCCGGCCGTTGCTGCGTCAGTGCCTGAAGCAGCCCTACGAGGCCTGGCGCAAGATGCCAGAGTCAGCGTCATCGAAGAGGACGGGCTGGTCCAAGCAATCGATCATTCCACCACAAGCGGCGACAGCGAGTTAAACAATTCCTGGGGCGTGAAACATATCGGCTCTGGCGCCGTCCACGCCGGTGGAAACAAGGGTGCGAGCGTTAGAGTGGCCGTTATTGACTCAGGCGTGGATTACAACCATCCTGACCTGAGCGCCAATTATTCCGGGGGTTATGATTTCGTGAATAACGACCCCAATCCGATTGATGATAATGGGCACGGCACCCACGTTGCGGGAACCATCGGGGCTGCAGACAATGGATCGGGCGTGGTTGGCGTTGC
This sequence comes from Verrucomicrobiota bacterium, assembly GCA_016190065.1. Taxonomy (GTDB): domain Bacteria; phylum Verrucomicrobiota; class Verrucomicrobiia; order Limisphaerales; family SIBE01; genus VHCZ01. Next base: position 6,020 of record JACPRI010000117.1, on the reverse strand, counting down.
CCCGGAGGCCAGGATTTATGCATTGAAGGTGCTGGATGCCTCGGGCTCGGGCCCTTGGAGTGGCATCATTGCGGCGCTGCAATGGTGCGTTGATAACGGCATTCAGATTTCCAATAACAGTTACGGGGCAGGGAGCGATCCAGGGAGCATCGTCAGAGCAGCCTTCGATAACGCCGCGGCGGCCGGCGTCTTGCACGTCGCCGCAGCCGGAAACTCAGGAAATGCTGCGGGCAAAGGCGATAACGTGATCTATCCCGCGCGTTACGATTCGGTCATTGCGGTCGCAGCAACTGATCCAGACAACAATCGGGCTTCGTTCTCAAGCACGGGAGCGGCGGTCGAGCTTGCGGCTCCTGGCGTGAACATCAACTCCACGATTCTGGGGGGCGGGTACGGATTGCTGAGCGGGACTTCGATGGCTTCACCTCACGTGGCCGGGGCTGCCGCCTTGGTGCTGGGGTCGGGCATCAGCGATGCTAACGGCAACGGCAAGGTCAACGACGATATCCGGATTAAACTGCAAAGCACCGCGGATGATTTGGGTGCCACCGGGCGTGATACTAAATTTGGCTATGGGCTTGTGGACGCCGACGAAGCTGCGCCTCGGCCGCCCGTTAATGCGCCGGCAGTCGCGATATTGAGTCCGGCCAACGCCGCTCTGTTCGATTCGGGAGCATCAGTTGTTTTCTCGGGGTCAGGCACGGACGTTGAAGATGGGGATTTGACGGCAAGTCTCGTGTGGACCTCCAGTATTAACGGACAGATCGGCACCGGGGGAAGCTTCACCGCAACCCTCAACGACGGGGTCCACACCATCACCGCTTCGGCGACCGACGCGAACGGTAATACGGGCAGCGCCTCGATCACCATCACGGTCGGCACACCGCCACCTCCTCCGACGCTCAGCGTTTCCGTCAGCACGGCCAAAGCCAGCTACGTTAATGGCGAGACGGCCCTGATCACCGTGACTGTCACTGACGGTAGCAATCCGGTTTCAGGAGCTGCGGTCCATGTGGTCGTGACTAGCGCGAACGGCACCAAATTGTCAGGCGACGGCACGACGGATTCCAGTGGCGTTGCAAAGTTCAACTACAGGGTGAACGCCAAGCGGGACGGCAAAGGAACTTATGCGGTCGATGCCACCGCGAGTAAGAGTGGCTATGGCTCAGGCAGCGGTTCTACGACGTTCCAAGTGAATTAAGTTAACAGCCCATTGGGGACCACGCCGAGGTGCGGCGTTGGTTCGTCAGCTTCCAAAGGAACTTGAGGGCTATCGGGTTGGGGTGGAGGAGACGGGCGAGATCCGTCCCGTCCAGGGAACTGAGCGAAAGAAGTCCGGACGCTGTCCAAACTCCCCGTTTCAGTGCAGGTGTCGGTTTGCGACAACTCCTCAGTCTTCCGCGATCCGCCGGCTTGACGGGTTGGAGCGTTGAGACAACACTCCAGCCATGAAAACCCATCTTCTCGTCCTTCTTTCGTTGCTCCCATTCGCGAACCTTCAGGCAGCCGACTCCGGCGTGAAGCGCTACCTTTACCTCAGCACTCCGGATGGGGCGCAGACTGAGGGACGTTCCGGCGAAGGCATTCTGGTCTTCGACATCGACAACGGACATCGCTTCGTGCGGCGGATCACGGTTCCAATTTTCAAAGAGGGACTGCGCGGCTTTGTCGGCAACGCGAAGACGCACTCGGTCTATTACACGACCACGAGCCGCCGAATGGGGCGCTTCGATCTTGAGTCAGAGAAGATCGTCTGGGACCGCACCTACGAAGCGGGTTGCGACCGCGCGTGCATCACGCCGGACGGAACCAAGATTTACGTCCCGACCGGTTGGTGGTATCGCGGTACGGACAGCGGCTTCCTGGTCGTCAACGCCAAGGACGGCGAACTGCTCAAGCGCATTCCAGTCAATGTTCAGGCGCACAACAGCATCGTCAGCCTCGACGGCAAGCTGGCCCTCCTCGGCACGGAAACCAATCTCACCGTCTTTCGCACGAGCGACGACAGCGTCGTGCGGGACATCAAGGGCGTCGGGGAGTCCGGGGTGTTTCCATTCACCATTGATAGCCGCAATCGCTTCGCCTACGTCTGTCTGGGAAAACACATCGGCTTCGACGTGGTGGATCTAACCACGGGGGGCGTGATGCATCGAGTGCTGGCGGGAAAGGAACCGATTGCGAATCGCACCCACGGCGCCGGTTTGACCCCGGACGAGACTGAGCTGTGGATTAGCGATCAGAAGGGGCAAAAGCTGTTCATCTTCGACGCCACGGTCATGCCACCGAAAGAGAAAACCCACGTGGATCTCAGCATGGGCGGCCATGGCTGGGTGACCTTCAGCCTCGACGGTCGCTATGCCTGGAGCCACACGCCGGACGTGTTCGACGTGCGCACGAAAAAACTCGTCGCCACGCTCAAGGACGAAAACGGCCAGTCGTTTGCCAGCTCGAAGTTCATTGAGGTCCATATGCGGAATGGAAAAGTCGTCCGCGTGGGGGATCAGTTCGGACTAGGTCGAGTTCACGTGGCGGGCAATCTGTGAATCTGAACCTCACTCCGCCACATAGACGTTCTTTAACTCCGTGTATCCCTCCATCGCCGCCATGCCCAGGTCCCGGCCCAGACCGCTCTGTTTGTAGCCGCCGAACGGGGCTTCGGTATGGACGCTGTTGTGACAATTGACGCTGAGCACACCGCTCTCCACCGCTTTGGCGACTCGAATGGCTCGCCGCAAATCATTCGTCCAAAGTGACCCGCTCAGGCCGTAAGGCGAGGCGTTCACATGGCGAATCATCTGCGGCTCGTCGTCGAACGGCGTGATGCACACGACCGGACCGAAAATCTCTTCGCGCCAACAGCGGTCCTCCTTACCCACATCGAGCAGGACGGTAGGTTCGAGGTAATAGCCCTTCGGATGCAGTCGCCCGCCACCGCAGGCAAATTTGCTCCCGCGCTTGCGAGCATCAGCCAGATACTCCTCGACGGCTTCGCGCTGGCTCGCTGAAACCATCGGACCAAGCTGGGTCTCAGGTCTGGCCGGATCACCGACGATGAGCTTCTTCGTCGCGGCCACGAAGCGTTCCACGAACGGTTCGTAAATGCTCCGTTCGACGAATACGCGGCTTCGGGCGCAACAATCTTGCCCCGTATTCGCGAAGACGCTCATCGGTGAGGTCTCCGCCGCGCGTTGCCAGTCCGCGTCGGCAAAAACGATGTTCGGAGATTTGCCGCCGAGTTCGAGCGAGACGCGTTTGATGTCGCGCGACGCCAGCTCCATAATGCGCCGGCCAATCTCGGTCGAACCCGTGAAAGAGATTTTGCGCACCAACGGATGCGTAACGAGCGTGTCGCCGATCGTCGAGCCTGCGCCGGGCAACACTTGGAGCGCGCCAGCAGGCAGCCCGGCGGCGTGGGCGAGTTCTCCCAATTTCAGCGCGGTCAACGGCGACAACGAGGCGGGCTTGAGGACAACACAATTTCCCGCGGCGAGCGCGGGCGCAGCCTTCCAGCACGCGATCGGGAACGGAAAATTCCACGGCACGATGCACGCGACGACGCCCATCGGCTGGCGCAAAGTAAAATCAAAACCACCGCGCCCAACCGGTATCGTTTGCCCGCCGAATTTCGTCACGGCGCCGGCGTAGTATTCAAAGACGCGGGCGCCCAGGCCCGCTTCGTCCCGCGCGTCGTTGATCGGTTTGCCGATGTGAAGGGTTTCGAGCTGCGCGATCTCTTCCAATTGGTCGCGGAGTTTGCGAGCCACGGCGTGCAGCACACTTTCACGCTTGCCCGGCGGCAGGTCACGCCAACCGGATCCCCACGCGCGTTGGGCGGACTCGACCGCAACGTTTACGTCGGTACCGTCCGCCGCCGCGACTTCCGCAAAAGGTTCTTCCGTGGCCGGGTTGATGAGAGTGGTGCGGCGACCGGACGATGCAGCGCGGAAGGCACCATCGATGAAGAGTTCGGCAGGGAATGGTTCCATAGATTTCTTCCCATGGATTGTCAGTCGCTGGCCGTGATTCTTCCAGGAAGAATTCACCATACAGCGACACTTCCCGACACCGGAGCGCGGCATTTATGCCGCTTCAGCGCCTCCTCGCTCCCGGACGTTGCGATTGACCAGAGCGCGCTCGTCGATCCGAACGCTGAAGCGGAATGAATTCCGCGCTCCTCTCGGTTGCGGCTGTGGTGCGCTCGGTGCCTCTGTGGTTTAGTCAGGAGGATGAAAGCCTTTCCACCGCCTGCCGCAGAATTGTTTTCAGCCGTTCGGGCGGGACGCGCCGCGGATCGGACAAGTAAATCTCGTGATGTCGCCCTTGAAATCGCAGTCCGTTCTTCGCGGCGTGCGCATGCATGAGTGAAATGGTTTCGTGCTCCCGTTCGTACGGCCCGACGTGCAGCATTTGCACGCACGGCCCCTCGACGAACGATTCCAGCCGAACTTCCCGCGCGGACGCCGATTTGCCGCGTTTGAGCAAGACCGCGACCGCCCGCTCGATTTCTTTCTCGTTGATGAACTCCGGCGTCCGGATCATCAGCTTCCAGCACCATCGAGCCTTCGGAACCGCGGCGAAATTCGCTTCGCCGTCCGCCCACCATTGCGCCTCCAGCTTGCAGACCGCGTAATCCTGCTCTCCGGCGAACTTCCGCGTCATCTTGACCGTGAACGCCACCCCATACAGCGCGCCGATCTTGTCCGTGAAGGCTTCCCCGCCCGGCTCGCCCTGGCCTGCGATGCTCAGATAGGACGCGTCTTTGATGTTCACGATCGCTGGCTTCCGGGAAGCCGCGTATTCGTCCTTGTGCAGTTTGAAGAGATCAATTTTTTCGGTTGGTTTCATAGCTTGCTTCCAAGTTCTTCGCTGTTTGCAGTGGCTTCATCGCGGGTTTCGAACCTCACCTTCCCCCTCACCCTCGCCCTCTCCCTCAGGAGAGGGGAGAGGCATCCTGAAGCGGCACATAAACGTCGGTCAGCAAATCTTCCGGCTCCGTGCTGCCAGGATCATTCAAATAAATATCGAAGCAAGGTGTGGAGCCGAGTTCCCTTCCACTGCGTGGCAGCCAGTCTGCAAAGAGCTTCGCGTAAGTTTCGCTCAGTTTCTGGTAGGAACCGAAATGCGTCGTGACGGCGTATTCGCCTCCGGGAATCGTTTGCACTCCCACTTCGCCGCTGGGAGCGAAATCTTCATCCACGGTTACGCACGCGTCGTAGCGCAGTTTTTCCGGCGGTGTCACGTCCGGATCGTCATGGCAAACGCCGAGGACCACGGCGTCGCCGCCAATCAGGCCTTCCTTGCCAAGCGTCGGCAGCAGCGTGTCCCAAATGGCACCGACTTCATGGTAGGGTCCGATGTGGCGCATGAAGGCCACGCGCATGGGTTCGACGGTTTTGATCGTTACATTCATTTTGCGTCCTCCGGTTCGTTTTGTTTTGAAGTTCTTGAGCAGCTTGCCCGATTGATTGATGGCGAATTGGGACAGTGAACCCGCCCCCTGCCCCTCCCAAGAGGGGACCTTCCTTTGTAACGCAGATCGAGCGTTCCCCTCCTGGGAGGGGCGAAGGGGTGGGTTGCCTGACGGATCCTGCCTCTGATAATGCACGCCGGACGGCGCCGTCACTCGAACGACGGCATTCCGCTGCGTGCGGAACCGGGTTGGTGCCAGGCCGAACGCTGACTTGAATGCGCGCGTGAACGCCTCGTGCGTTTCGTAACCCGCGTCGAAAGCAATCCGCGTCACAGGATACCCGCTCAACTTGAGTTGAATCGCGGCCCGCTCCAAACGCAGCCGGCGAATGTGTCCCTTGACGGATTCTCCGATCAGCCCGGTGAAGACGCGGTGAAAATGGTATGGAGAAAAGCAAGCCACTGCCGCGAGTTCCTCCAGAGCGAGCGGGGCGTCGAGGTGTTGCTGAATATGAACCAGCACCCGCAGCAAGCGCGCTTTGTAATCGCGCAATGTCGTCTCCGCCGTATGACGTGCTGTTGTCATCGATGGAGACCTTGTATCAGAAGGC
>JACPRI010000108.1 GCA_016190065.1 Verrucomicrobiota bacterium | reverse complement strand
GTAATTGTAGCCGGCGACGATGTTGCCGAGCGACACGGATTTGGAGCCGTGTTGCTCGCGAATCCACTCGGCGTTGGGCAGGTTGATGCCGATGGGAGTGGTGGGCGCCGAGTCGCCGCTCTCGACAATCACCGTGATCACTTTGGCGGAGATGCCGGTCACATTCTTCTTCTTGTGCGGTTCCATAATGGGAGATTGGTTCTCGAACCATTGCGCCTCCTTCGAGATCGCGGCGATCCGTTTTGTCGCCTCCACATCCTTCATCGAAACCACCGATTCGAAGCTCCCCTTCTTCTGAAGCGGGTCGTGATAAACCTCGATAAAGCCGTTCACAACGTCGAGACGCGATTCGGTGTCTTTGACCCAGAGAATGGAATAGCGGTCGAACTCGGCCAGGTCGCCGTTCCGGTAATAGCGAATCAAGCTTTGCAAGGTCTGCCGCTGAGCCTCGTTTTCGGCGACCGCGGAAGCCTTCTCCAGCCAGTAAACAATCCTCTCGATGGCCGGGCCGTACATGCCTCCGAGTTTCCAGACCTTTTCGCGGACTTCCCCTTGCTCCTTGATGACCTTCGAATTCAGGCCCCAGGACGGCTCGTTCTTCACTCCAGGTTTGGCCAGTTTGGCATAGAAATCTTCAACCTCCTTTTGCGTTACGCCTTCGTAAAAGTTCACACTCGAAGCCTTCACGTTGTCGATTCCGGCCGACAGGTCCACAAGCTTCGCCTCGATTTTGGGATCGAAGAGAATTGGTTGAAGCAACTGCGCCAGCTCTTCCACGCTCCGGCCTTCCAGCGGCAGCTTGCCCGCATCGCTCTGGGCGAGGAGTTGCTTGAAATAGTCGGAGGAGAACTCCGGAAGCATCTTGAGATTGGAGTAGTGGTGATGGATGCCGTTGGCAAAAAAGAATCGTTTGGCGTGGGTGACGAACTTCTTGTAGTCCTCGGTCTCCTTGCTGCCTTTGAAAGTGGTCAGGATCGTTTCGAGCGTTTTCCGAACGAGGAGATTGTGCTTGTCGTTTTGATCGTAGAAAATATCGCGGCCACTCAGGGCGGCTTCGTACAGGTAGTAGGCCAGTTCCTTTTGCTTTGTCGAAAGGTCTTCAAAGCCAGGCACGCGGTAGCGCAGAATCTGCACGTCCGCGAAACGATCCATCATGACCGGAAACGTGTCCGATGGCGCGGAGCCCGTTGCTGGCTTTGTTTGGCGAGGTTCGGCGGCAAGACATCCCACCGAGGCAATGAGGAGGAATCGGGAAATGGCTGGAAGTTTCATGGAATTATTGGCCTTCATTCGACCCGCGAAGCTTCAATCACGGCTGGGCGTTGGTCAAGGCTTGCGGACACGGCCAACCAGTTTTGCGGTCTTTCCCAAGCAATGCGTCATGGTGCTTGATCCCATACGCGATGGTACTTTAGCCAGCCCCGTGAGTTCGTAGCGTCCGGGCGGCAACGTGAGCGTCTGGCGCCAGGCGCCGCTCACTCCCTGGGCAGTAGCGCGAACCTCCAGGATGGCACGCCCATTCTCACTCGTCGTACGTCCGGAAGAGTTTCCTTGCGGTCCGGCTCGGAAGCTCGAATCCCCATCGAATCCCCAAAGAACATTTGCTCGGCAGCGTGTTCCTGATAAAGTACCAGCCATCGCCATCAAACACACGCGAATGGCGAACAGGGCGCCAGGCTTTCCGGGCTTTGGTGCCCTGAAGGAAGCGATCACCATCAACCAGAGTACTAATGCTTGGAGGTCAGCATGAAGTCCCGTTCCGCTCGCCGTTCTAGGCGCCGCCGTCCCCTGAGTCCCGCCACGATTGATCCGCATCGCGCGGCTTCTCGGGCGCTCTCGCCCTTTCAATTTCAAGAGTGGAGAGTCGAGCACGCACTGCTTTCCGGCGAGTCTCCCGCTGATTTGGATCGCCTGTTTGGCGAAGGCTCCCATGCCGAATTGCGGGAACTCGCCCGCCAGGCGGCGAGCCGATCCGTCAGAGGCGGGCCGCGCGTTTTGATCTTGCCCGGCATTATGGGGTCCACGCTTGGCATCCCTCGGAAGTTGATCAACGACGTGGTTTGGATTGATCCCAAGGAGGTGATCAGCGGCAATCTGCCGGCTCTTTCGCTCGACCACGGAGACGCACGCATCGAAGCGTTGGGGGCGATCTTGCTCGCTTACCTGAAGCTCAAGCTGCGTTTGAGAATCGCCGGTTTTGACGCCGACTTTTTCGCTTACGATTGGCGGCAGGACCTTGAAAGCCTCGGCCGCCGGCTTGCGCTGCACTTGCGGGACAAGGAGCATGCCGACCAAGTCGATCTCGTCTGCCACAGCATGGGGGGACTGGTGGCGCGCGCCGCTCTCCGGCAAGGAGCGCCTCGCTTGGCCAAGCTGGTTATGCTGGGGACGCCGAATTTAGGGTCGTTTGTGCCGATGCAGGCGCTCAAGGGCGCCTACCCCGTCATTCGCAAGATTGCTTTTCTCGACCCATTCCACTCGGTGGAGGAGTTGTGCATCGAAGTTTTCAGCACGTTCCCCGGCCTCTACGGATTGATGGTGGCGCCGGAAAAGTTTCAAAAGTTCGACCTGTACGATCCGGCTGCCTGGCCTAAAACAGGCCCGATGCCGCGCCCACAATTGCTCCGCTCCGCGCGCGACACTCAGAAGCTTCTGGCCCCGCCGCGGGACAATTTCTACCTCATCGCGGGTATCAACGAGGATACGATCACGGATCTCGATGTGAGCAAGGACGAGTTCATTTACACGACCACGAGTGACGGCGATGGGACCGTGCCCCTGGCGCTCGCCGAACTTCCGGGCGTCAAGACCTATTACGTCGAGGAGAGTCACGGCAGCTTGGCCAATAACCGCTCCGTCGCCCGAGCCGTCGCCGATCTGTTGGAAAGCGGGCAGACCGAGGCGTTGCCGGATGAACGCCCCGCCAGACGGGCTATGGCCCCTCGCATGGTCCGGCACAGCGAATTGCTCCGCGAACCGCCGCTGAAGATTCGCCGAGGGGCTGAACTGCCTCCCAGTGACGCGCGTGAATTGCTGGAGGGATTGGCTTCGCCGACGGCGCGCGACTCCAATGCCGTGCTCGTGCCGAAATTTCCTCCGAAACTGCACCGTGTCAGTGTCGCCCGTCATCGGCAGCAACGGATCGATCTGGTGCTGGCGCGCGGCAGTATTACCGAGGTCAGCGCCCGGGCGGTGGTGCTGGGAGTATTTCGGAACGTCGCTCCAACTGGCGCGGCCCGAGCTATGGATGACCGCTTGGATGGCGCCGTGGCCGAGGCCACGGCACGCCGCATGTTTTCCGGGGGTGTGGGTGAGATCTTCATTCTCCCGACCGGCCGCCACCCAGTGCATTCAGAGGTTGTCTTGTTCGCTGGCTTGGGAGGATACGAACATTTCAAAGTTGAAGTGCTCGAAATCGTCGCCGAGAACGTGGTGCGCACTCTGGTGCGCACCAATATCGAGGAGCTGGCTACGGTCCTGATGAGCGGCGCTTCGGGACGGAACACCGTCGAGGGCATCTGCACGGCTCTGCAGCATCTGGTGCGAGGCTTTTTCCGAGGCTTGCTGGACGCGGATTCTCGCCGGGACTTTCGGCGCATTACCATTTGTGAGACGGACCCCGCGCGCTACGAGGCGATCCGGGATGAATTGTTTCGATTGACGAGCACGCCGCTGTTCGAGGAGATCGAAGTGACGTTCGATGAGATTGAGCTGCCCACGCCACTCGTGACAGTCCCGGCGGCCAGAGGGGTCGTCCGGGGTCCGGACCCGGCCTATTTGACAGTCCGCCAGGAAGCACCGTCAGGCGGTGCCTACTATTTCCATTCTGTGCTGTTGACGGCCGGTGGCAAAGCCACGGTGGTTGAGAGCAAAGTTGAGGTCCCGTCTGCCCGGCTCGATCAGACGCTCAAGCGCTTGGACGGCGTGACCAAAGGCCGCGAGCCGGTGGATCGTCTCGGCGCCGACCTGGCCCAACTGATCTTTAGCGACACGGTTCGCTCCGCACTGCCAAGCATGCGCGACCGGCATTTGATCGTGGTGCATGACGAGTTCGCTTCCCGCATCCCCTGGGAAACGCTCAAGATCGGCGACTACTTTCCAGCCATCGAAGGCGGTTTAAGCCGCAAGTACATGAGCCGCGACATCTCGGTGGCCAAATGGCTCGAAGAACGGCGTGAAGACGAGGAATTGAATGTCCTTCTCGTGGTCAATCCGACGGGCGATTTAGGAGGGGCGGAGGACGAAGGCGATCGGATTCAGAGCTTGCTCACCGGAACGCCGCGGCTGAAGTTGGAAGTGCGCTTCCGCGAGGAAGCTCGCAAGGACCGGTTAAAGGCCGATTTCTGTTCCGGCCGATTCGATATCATTCACTACGCCGGGCACGCCTTTTTCGATGCGGCTCATCCGGCGAAAAGCGGCATCCTCTGCGCCGGAGAGCAAGTCCTGAGCGGAGCGGAGCTGGCCAGCCTGGGCAACCTTCCCAGCCTGGTGTTCTTCAACGCGTGCGAAGCCGGGCGGATTCGCAAACCGCGCCGGCCAGTCCCTCCATTGAGCAAAGCGGTCAAGCGGCCGAGCTCCATCCGCGAGCGAATCGACGATAACGTCAGTCTGGCGGAAGCGTTTCTGCGCGGCGGCGTGGCCAATTATGTGGGGACTTACTGGCCGGTCGGCGACGCATCCGCTTCCACATTCGCGGTTGCGTTCTACAAAGCCATCCTGGAGCGAAGCCCCCTCGGCCCGGCCTTGCTCGCGGCACGGAACGAGGTCCGCAAGCAGCACAAGAATTCGGTGGACTGGGCCGACTACATTCTCTACGGCAGCCACGAGTTTGTGCTGAAAATGCCGTCTGCGTAAGGGCTCGATCCACAACCCGAGAGTGCGGTGATTCCCGCTCCCGAGCGCGGCAAACAGCTTCCGGCCAATCAGCCGCAATGGAATCAAGACAAGAAGCCAATCCATGGCTGCGCCTCCGAAACCGCACGGATTCACGCAAGTCATGCAGTTCTTACTTCCCGGGAAGCTTCTCCACCTCTTCGTTCCGCCGTGCGCCTTGGCTTCTTCTGTTGCGGCTTTCTTCTTGTCCCAAGGGCGCTGGACGGTTAACGTCACGCCGCTCGTCACAAAAGCAAATTCCTATCAGCCGCATCCAGGAGAGCAACATAATGAACAAACATACCCCTTCTGTAACTCCTCCCTGCTGGGCCTGTCGCGCACGTCCCCTTGGAACGAGATTTCCAGCCAGTCAAATCTTCACCCAGCGTTTCCAGACACTGGCGGCCATCATCGCGGCGACGTTGGTGGTGGTGTCTGCTGCCAGGGCGCAGCAACCACCGCAGAAGCCTGCCCAAGGAAAGGCGCCGCCGACACCGTCGCAGAAACCGGGAAAGCAGGACCCCGTGCCGCCTCCCGGCTCGCAGACCTTCAACACCGTGATCACGAAATTGAAGGCCGGAAAAAAGGTGTTCAGCAACACCATCACTGAGCCCGATCTCGAAGCGGCGAAAAAAGCCTGCGAAGGGCAGGATTTCATCTGGATCGAAATGCAGCACAGCACACTGACGTGGCGTGAAACACAGAACCTGATCGAAGTGATCGCCGCGGCCGGTTGCATTCCGTTCGTGCGCGTGCCGTCCGCCAACGTCGGCGACATCCAGAAGGCGACTGATGCCGGCGCGCTCGGGATCGTCATTCCCATGGTTTCTACGGTGGAGGAAGCGCGGAACGCGGTCAGGTTCGCCAAATTTCCGATTGGTAACCGCGAAAGCCCGAATACCCAACCGTGGGGTCATCGCAGCGCGGGCAACAACCGCGCCAGCGCCATTTGGGGCCG
>JACPRI010000113.1 GCA_016190065.1 Verrucomicrobiota bacterium | reverse complement strand
TTTCGAGCCGGTCCGGATCGCCTCCAGCAGATACAGGCCGTCCTGGTTGATGACCGTTTCTTCGCGGTTCTCTTGCTGCACCTTCACTCCGGCGGGCAACACGCCGATGATGGCGACGAGCGCAAAGGCGATGATCGCCAGGCTCAGCGCGATCTCGACCATGGTGAAGCCCGCGCAACGCGGAGCGGCATTTGTCGTAGCGCAGATTTGTAATCTGCCGTATCGCAGAATTGCATTCTGCGGGCTGCTGATTTGCCCGGAGTCCCTGGAATCGGGCGCGGTGAAGCCAGACAAACGCGATGAACGCGTCGCCGTCGAATTCAAAGGACTTCGAATTCCTGAGGCTCCCTGCTCATCAACGCCGCCATTCCCCTCACCCTGCCCTCTCCCCACGGAGAGGGTTGCTCTGCCGGTGCGCCGGTCGGCTTTGGGTGTGTCAGCTTGCTCCCGCGCGGGATCCAATTCTCCCTCTCCCCTGGGGAGAGGGCCGGGGTGAGGGGGAAGGCAACGTTCACCCAGAACGGAGACCGAGAATCGAGAAGCATCACACGTTTCCAGGAGTGGGCTGTTTCGGTCAAACAACTTCAGAGATTCCGTGTTCATGGTATTCTTATCGCGGCATCACCGGTTCAATTCTGGCGCGGCCCGTCAGCCAGTTGATTCGGACGTACTGAAAAGTGTTTGTGCCTTGTCCGGGCGGGATCAACTGCACGTCCGGCGCCGATCGGATAAAATTCCCCGCGTCGTCGCGCGGAAATGTGATGTGGCCTTTCGCCAGAGGAATCAGCTCGTCCCGTTGCGAGGTAAGCTGGCCGTACGGATTGAAAGCGATATACGGGAGCATGAAAGGAGCGCTGGTCGAGTCCGGGAATGGGAACGCATTGGTCGAGAAGCTCCGCAAATAGTCATTGGCATGAATCGAAACCCTGGGGTCGAATTTGTACGGAGCGAACAAGCTGCCCTCCGGAAGCGACTTCCAGTCGGACAAATATCGGCGTCTGCCCCGGCCCGGTTGGTCGCCCACCGTCCGTGCGGCCAGCAGCGCGTAGCCCTTGTATTGTCCGCCGAGCAAGTTGGTCACATACCGAAGTTCCTGAATGTCGCCTCGGGCCAGGTCCAACTTCTGGGCGACGTACGGTGGAACAAAGACCATGTAAACCGTCGTTCGGTCGTTGATGGCACGAAGGCGCGCGAAGGCGAGATCGTCGAGGATTTGCCGGTTGGCCGCGGCGTTGAGGTTTGACTGACCAATGCCTTTGAGCGCCGGGAGCGTGATCGACGTCAGAATTCCTATGATGACCATCACCACCAGCAATTCGACCAGCGTGAAACCGCAATAAGCATGAAACGAACGAAGATGCCGAGGTGCGGGTGTCCCTCTCCGCCAGGCGCAGACCTCCAATCCCCGGCGTTCCAGACCTGCCGTCTGCGCGCTGCCGTTGGCCAGCCTGGCTGATTTTGTCCGTTCGTCGTTCATGCGGCCGTTACTGCCAACTCAAGATGTTGTCTTTATTGGGAGGCACCGTCGCCGGCGCTGCCGGATTCGCCAAACCATCGGGCCCCATGGACCAAACCATGACCTCTGTGCGGGCCTCGAATGTGTTCGGCTGTTTGGGATTGCCCTTGAACAAGCCGTAATGGCCGATCCCTTTCGGATCAGCCGAGACCCGGTCGTACCGGTAGAGACCATCCCGGCATTGCCCGTCGTAGTTCAGGTCGATCGAGATGATGTAGGGGTTGCCCCAGGGGTCGCGATAGACTCCGTCCGGGCCGATCCCGGGAGTCTGCAGACCGTCCACTTCCTTGGCGTCGAGAAAAGATGTTTTTTGGGTGTTGAGCGAGTGGTTGACATTGACCGTGGGCTGGCCGTTCCGGAACACGGTCAGGTCTTTCAAGATGGCGATGATCTCGGAGTTGTTAGCCTGAGCCCTCGGATTGACTCCGAACGTTCCGATCTGCGTTTGTTGCCCTTTCCTGTTCGCCCACCAACCGCCGCCGTATTTGGTTCCGTAAGTGAAGTCTGGACTGGTTTCCGCGGCGTCCGCCAGGGCGGCGCGCGTGTCTTTGGAGGCCGGGAACACGTGATAAGTCGATTGATAGGCCTTGATCGCACCGACCATACTGCTGATCTCGGTTTTGGCCTTGATGACTTGCGCTTTAAGTTTTGCCTTGCTCACGACGGGAAGCAGCATCGACGCAAGAATGCCGATGATCGAGATGACCACCAGCAGCTCAATCAAGGTGAATCCCAGGAAGGATTTCCGGGAACCGGGTAAGGAGGTTTTCATAAATTCGGTATCAGTTGTTTCGGGCCATCGGATCGGAAATCGAAATCGGGATGTGTGGCTCGTCCGACGCGGAACCGGCCGAAATCGAATAGGATTCGCAGCGACGTGCGTACGTGGACTGGCCGCGCGATGCCGCGGGCCTTCGTTGGACGATCCTGGCCAGCCAGCTCGACGAGGACCAGCTCACTCGAAGTGATTTGGTATGTTTCACGTGATTTTCTGGAGCAGGCATAAAACTATTTCGCCCGGCCAATCACAACGGGGTCTTTGTCCCAGTTGGTGAATCGGACAATGTTCCGGCCAATGATGACTTCGGTCCAAAGGTCGAACGTGTTCCGATTATTCCGGTTCGGTGAAGATGAATCGTAGAGCCATGGATTCAGCTTGTTCTTCGGATTGCCCCGCACGGGGATGGCCAATTGCACCGGTGGTCTGCCCTGGTAAGAGAACAGCTCCGGCCCTCTGACCGGGGAGATCAGAATCTCCACGTCGGTTTCGCCGACGATTTCGCCGTACTGCGAAGCTTTGAATTCCTCGGCCACCTTGGGGGTTTCCCCTGGCCGGGCTGAATTGGAGAATCCGCGGGCGTTGAAAACCTGCCGGATCGATTCTGCATCGATTCGCTCCTGCTTGTTGGGCGTCGTAAAATAGCCTCGCGCTCCCGCCTGCTCGTAAATCGTCCCGCTCAACTCGTAATAGAGCTGGTTCGTGGAGGGCCTTCCCGGATTGTCGGGCGGATACATCCCCAGCGCAGCCTTATAATTCTCGATCGCGGTGACCAATCGGTCCAGGTCCGCGCGGACTCTCGATTCCTTGCTCTTGCGAGAAGCGACGGCGCTGAGTCCCACGGTTAGACTGGCCAGCACGCCGATGATGCTGATGACAACCAGCAATTCGATCAGCGTGAATCCTCTCCGCCTGACCATGCGCCGGGCAGGGACGGATTCCACTCCGTCCCTGACTTTCCTGGCCCCTGCATGGGGAGGTATTAGGGACGCGGTGGAACGCGTCCTGACCAGGTTTAAGGCTCCCATGTATGCCCGCGAAAGGATAGATGTCGGTTCGATGTTCATTCCATACTTCAGAAATCCGGTTATCTTTCCCGCAATTCCTGTTCCATGCGCTCGCTCAGCCATTGCTTGATCATGCTCTGGTAATTGAGATACCGGGAGCGAGCGAGCCGTTTGATTCGCGCGAGCATCCTCGGATCCATCCGCAAGGTAATGGTGATCGATTCCGAGACTTCCGCGCCGGCCGCCACGGCTCCTTCCATGAGTCTCACGTCGATGCCATTTTCCGACCAGAACGAGGCCTCTGCCTCTTCGCTGTCGAAGAGCGGAACTTCTTCCCAACTCATTATGGCGTTCATTCTTGTCTTGTTGGGCCATCCGGGCCGTCATCAACTTTGCTGCGAAAGGCTCTGGTTGAGCTTCCGCTGATAAAAGAACTGCTCTTCGGCCGTGAAAGGCCGGGAGCAAACCACACGGATTTGCTTCCCGTTGGTGCGGTAAACGCTGAAGATTCCGGTCCCGGCGGCCGATTTGCCGAGGTTGAAGTAACGCGCTTGAGCCGCAAATCGTGATGAATCCGGCAGCAACCGCACTGCGAACGGATCCTCAAACGACTCCTGCACGTCCCGTGGGGTCAAAGAACCATCCCACTCGAATGGCGGATTATTCCAATCAAACTCCATCTTGGGTTTTCTTGTAAATCAATCGCCAATGCAATGTGATTACATTGTATTTACGCGAAGGCTATTGATCTGTCAAAGAGAACTTTCGAAAAAAGAAGCCACCGGGTGGTACCGGCGGCTCCAGCGAGTTGTCCTGGCTGAATCAGATCAATCATCACCGCCACCCTTGCCTCCCGCTCCTTCGGAGCCGAGTTTGTCAATCAGCGTGATCAACGGGAGAAACAACGCGATGACAATGCTCCCGACGACAACGGCCAAGAACACGATCATGATGGGTTCCAGCAGTGACGTCATCGCCGCGACTGCGTTATCGACTTCGTCGTCATAGGTGTCTGCGATCTTGATCAACATTTCGGGCAAGGCGCCCGTTTGCTCACCGACGTCCACCATGCTGATGACCATCGGTGGAAACACGTTCGCCGCCTCGAGAGGCGCCGTAATGGTTTCGCCCTCTTTGACACTTTCGTGAACTGCCGACACAGCATCTCCAACAATGACGTTTCCCGATGTTTCCTTCACGATCGTGAGCGCCTGCAAAATCGGCACGCCGCTGCTGATCAAGGTGCCGAGTGTCCGGGCAAAGCGCGAGATGGCGACTTTGCTGACCACCGGGCCGAGAACCGGGAAGATGAGCTTGAGTTTATCGAAAGCTTTGCGGCCCATTTTGGTTTTGAGCGACAATCGGAACAGGACAAAGACAGCGACGACCGTCCAGATGACTGGGCCGGGGACGTAGTACGGGAAGAAGGTGACCTCCATCACGGAGTAATTCTTAATTGTGTCGCTGATCGTCAAAACCGTCTCCGTGAACGCGGGCAGACTGGCTCCTTCGAGCATGTCCGCAAAGATCGTCTTGAATTTCGGCACAACGACGATCATCAAGACAGCCAAAATCACTGTGGCCACGAACATGACGGCTGCTGGATAGAACATGGCAGCGACGACTTTGCCCTTGATTTTCTGGGCTTTCTCCATGAATTCGGACAACCGGTTCAAGACCACCTCCAGGACGCCGCCCAATTCGCCGGCCTTGACCATGTTGACGAAAAGCCGGTTGAAGACTTTGGGATGTTGCGCCAGGCCTTCGGAAAAAGTGCTCCCGCCCTCGATCGACACGGCCAGATCCGAAATGATTCTTCTTAACGTGGCGTTCTTCTCCTGCTTTTCCAAGACTCGCAATCCCCGCAGCAAAGGGAGCCCGGCATCCACGAGCGTGGCTAACTGGCGCGTGAAAGCGGTCAGCACCTTCGGTTTCACCTTTCCCCCGAGGCCCGGAATTCTGATGTTGATCTGCATGGAACCTTTTTTCTTGGCTCCAGCGTGGGGGGCGGCGGCTTTCCTGCCGGGCTTGTCCTTGACCTTGCCCGCCTCCACGACCTTCGTGGGAAACAAGCCCATTTCTTTGAGGCGGCCAATGGCTTCGTTTTGATTCGCGACTTCTATCGTGTCCTTGATTTCCTTCCCACGGGAGTCCATGGCGACGTAATTGAATTTCGGCATAGCGAACCTTTCTTAGAGCGATTAAGTGTACTTCAGCACTTCTTCAATCGTGGTCTCACCGTCGAAGATTCCCCGCAACCCATCTTCGCGCAATGTTACCATTCCCAATTCCACAGCCTTTTGACGTATGACAACGGTCGGGGCCCTTTCGTTGATCAAAGCTCGAACCTGCTCGCTCACCACGAGCAACTCAAAGATGCCTTTCCGTCCCCGATAACCCGTATCGTTGCACGCGGCGCAACCGCGGCCGTAATGGAAAACCTTATCCCCCAGGTCGTGGGGAGAGAGGTTCATCAGGGACAACTGGTTCTCGGTCGGTTCAAACGGAGTTCGGCACTTCTTACAAATGGTTCGAACGAGCCGCTGGGCGAGAACCGCGGTCAACGTCGAGGAAATCAGGAAGGGTTCCACGCCCATGTCGATCATGCGCGTCACCGCTCCGGGCGCATCGTTTGTGTGCAGCGTCGTCATGACGAGGTGGCCGGTCAGGGACGCCTGAATGGCAATCTGGGCGGTCTCCAGGTCGCGCATTTCTCCGACCATGATGATGTCCGGGTCCTGGCGAAGGAAGGAGCGCAACGCCTTGCCGAACGTCATTCCAACAGATTCATGGACCGCAACCTGCATGATTCCCTCGATGTCGTATTCGACCGGATCCTCAACCGTGAGCAGCTTCGAATCGATCGTATTGATCCGCCTCATGCACGAGTAGAGTGTCGTGGTCTTGCCGCACCCGGTCGGCCCTGTGACGATAACAATTCCGTTGGGCTGTTGGATCGCTTCACCCATGTAGTTCAGGATGAACTGAGGAAAGCCCAACACTTCCAGTTCGAGGCGAACCGCTGAACGATCCAGGACGCGCAACACCACCGACTCGCCAAACTGAGTCGGCAATGTCGAAACGCGCAAGTCCACTTCGCGGCCCGCCAAATGGATGGCAATGCGTCCGTCCTGAGGCAATCGCCTCTCTGAGATGTCCAAATTGGCCATGACCTTCAGTCTCGACGTGACGGGCAAAGCCAGATGCTTCGGCGGGGGAGACATCTCGTAGAGCGCTCCGTCCACGCGGTAGCGAATCTTGAACTCATCCTCAAACGGTTCGAAATGAATGTCGCTAGCTCGGTCCTGGATCGCTTGATAAAGGACCAAATTGACGAATTTGATTATCGGTGTCGCGTTGGCTTGGTCCGCCAAGTTCCCCACGTCATAACCCCTGGGCGCCTCAACACCGGTGTCCTTCCTCCCCGCTTCGAGCTCAGCACCAAGTTCTTTAAGGATTTGGCTGACGCTTTCGGTGTCTTCAGGATAAAGACTATTAATGGCCCGTTCGATCTGGGCCGGATCGGCGACCACCACCTGAACTTCCCGGCCAATCGTGAAGCCCAGTTCGTCGATCACGCCAGGATTCAGAGGATCGGCCAGAGCCACGCGCACGCTGGAGCCAAAATCCGCCACCGGCAAACATTGATACATGCGCGCGGTCGGAGCGGGAACGACCTTCAAAACGTCGGGCGTGATGTCCTGTTCCCTGATCTCCACGACCTCCGTCCCCAAGTGTTCGGCTATGATTTGGAGTTGAGTGAAAGTGTCCACCACTCCGAACGCATTGAGAATTTCGCCGATCGGTTTGCCCGTGCGGCTCTGCTCTTGGGAGACTTCCTCCAATTGCAGGTCGTCGATGAGGCCTCGCTCCTTGATGAGCGCCAACAGCGGGCTGGAAGAGATATCCGACATAGGATTCAGTGGACTGCGTCCGCCGCGCGGCTGGCTTCCATCTCCTGCAGCTTCACCAAGATCGTCGTTGGATCCTGAGCTTTGGTGATGACTTCCTCTTGGGAAATCATGCCCTGCTGATACTTGTCGAGGAGGAAACTGTCGAGCGTGACCATTCCGTATTTGGCGCCGGTCTGGATGTCCGAATTAATCCGGAACGTCTTGTTATCTCGGATGAGGGCGGCGATGGAAGGCGTATTCACCATGATCTCGAAGACGGCCACCCGGCCCGGTTTGTCCACGCGCGGGATCAGCAGTTGAGAGATGACAGCCTGCAAAACCGTCGAGAGCTGGATGCGAATCATTTCCTGCTGCTCTTTCGGAAAAGCGTTCGTAATGCGGTCGATCGTCTTGGCGGCGCCCGTCGTGTGCAGCGTACCAAACACCAAGTGTCCGGTCTCCGCCGCGGTGATCGCTGCTTCCATCGTTTCCAAATCGCGCAATTCACCGACCAGGATCACGTCCGGATCCTGGCGCAACGCCCGGCGCAACGCCTCCGCGAAGTTCGGGACGTCCACATTGACCTCCCTCTGGGTCACGAGGGCCTTTTTGTGTTTGTGGTAGTATTCGATAGGGTCTTCGACCGTAATGATGTGGGCTTCATCACGCTCTTCGTTGATGATGTTAATCATCGATGCCAACGTTGTCGTTTTGCCGGACCCGGTCGGTCCAGTCACCAGGACCAATCCCCTTGGTTTGTAGAGCATCTCTCGGACGGACGGCGGCAGACCGATTTGCTCCATGGTGAGCATCTTGCTCGGGATTTGTCGTAGCACGACGCCGAAATTGCCTTTCTCTCTAAACGTACTGACACGAAAACGGGCGAGTTCGCCGAAAGCAAAGCCAAAGTCCGCTCCGCCACGTTCGCGCACGTGTTGGACATTGTCCTCCGACGTGATGGTGCGCATCAACTCTTCGGTGTCTTCCGGACGCAAGGGCGGGCCTTCGACGCGATGAAGGATGCCGTGCAACCGAATCACCGGAGGCGCGCCGACTCGGATGTGCAAGTCAGACGCGCCTTCGGAAACGACCAAGTGCAACAAATCGGACATCGAATAGGACATACGAGCGAAGAATTTGAAGGGGGTGAGTTGTTCAGCGTGCGCTCAGCAGCGGAATTAAACGGGATTGAGTGCGGGCTGGCATATTGGCCTAGTCGGCGTCCATCACGGTGGCTCGGATCACTTCATCCGGTGTCGTGAGGCCCGTGACGACCTTTCGGCACCCATCCTCACGCAACGTGCGCATCCCCATCTCACGGGCGCGCGCCCGGAGAACCGTCGACGAGACTTTTTCGTAAATGAGTTTCCGGGCTTCATCATCGATCACGAAGACCTCAAAAATTCCAAAGCGGCCTCGATAGCCGGTTTTGTTGCAATCTGCGCAGCCTTTGCCGCGCTTGAAGGTCGCGCCTTCTGCCTTTTTCGCATCCAGGCCGAGCGCGCGCAATTCCGTCTCGGTCGGGGTCGAAGGCGCCCCGCATCGCTTGCAGACTTTGCGCACCAGGCGCTGCGCCATGAGCGCGCGGGTGGACGAAGCGACCAGGAACGGCTTCACGCCAATGTCGATCAACCGAGTGACGGCGCTCGGCGCGTCGTTCGTGTGCAGCGTCGAAAAGACGAGATGGCCCGTCAGAGACGCGTTGATCGCGATCGTGGCGGTTTCAAGGTCGCGAATCTCCCCCAGCATGACGACGTTGGGCGCCTGGCGGAGCATCGACCGCAACGCCGCCCCGAAGTTGAGTCCGATCTCGTCATTCACTTGGACCTGATTGATTCCAG
Source organism: Verrucomicrobiota bacterium (assembly GCA_016190065.1). Taxonomy (GTDB): domain Bacteria; phylum Verrucomicrobiota; class Verrucomicrobiia; order Limisphaerales; family SIBE01; genus VHCZ01. The sequence goes on along the minus strand of JACPRI010000113.1, from coordinate 10,933 downwards.
AAAGCACGTATTCGACCGGGTCTTCGACCGTGATGATTTTCCGGTCCGGCCGATTGATGAAGTTTAGACAAGAATAGAGCGTAGTTGTTTTACCCGATCCCGTTGGCCCGGTGACCAAGAGAATTCCGTCCGGCAAGCCGATCAGCCGCTCGAACGTCTGCTGATCGTCGGTGAAAAAGCCGAGTTCTCCTAATCCCAATCGCAATCCTTCCTTGTCCAGAATTCGCATTACGATGCTTTCGCCGTGATTGGTCGGAAGGCATGAAACGCGCAGATCGATCGTCTTCCCCCCCACCGACGCCTGGATGCGCCCGTCCTGAGGGATGCGCTTCTCGGCAATCGACATATTCGACATGATTTTCAACCGGCTGATGACAGCCGCCTGCAATCGCTTGGGGGGGCTTTTCATCTCGTGCAACATGCCGTCGATCCGATACCGAACTCTGAAGCGGGTCGCCAAAGGCTCCAGATGGATGTCCGACGCACGCATCTTAAAAGCCTCGACGATCATGGTGTTGACCAACTTGATGATCGGCGCGTCGGCCTCCACGACGGACGCATCGTCTCCCGCCGCTCCGCCCCCGAACCGCCCGATCTCCACTTCGCCCTCGGTAATGTCCTGAATCATTTTCCCGACGGCGTCGTCCCGGGCGCCGTAATACTGAGCGATCGCAGACTCAATATCCTCGGCGCTGGCGACGAGGATTTCCACGTGGGTGTTCAAGGCGTGCTGCAGGCCGTCGATGGTGTCAAGGTCGGACGGATCACTCAGCGCCACCTTCAGCGAGGCTTCATCTTTGTAAACGGGGACGACGTTAAAGCGTTTGGCGATGTGCCGGGGAATAGCTTTGATCACTTCATCCGTCAGACGCATTTCTCCCAGATTGACGAATTCGGCCCCGGAATGCGCCGCTTTCGCGCGCGCTACGTCCGCAGGGCGGAGCAACTTCTTGGCCACGAGCGTGTCCACGACACCTTCTCCGGTCTGGTCTGCTTCGGGTCGGGCGGCATCCAACTGTTCGTTGGTCACCAACGCCATGTCGAGCAGCGTGTCAATTAAAGCGTCGTCTCTTGAAGCCACAACAGTTTTGCAATGCGCATGGGTTAATCAGGTAAATTCAGCAGACATTAAATCGCCGGCAACTTCAATGTCAAACTCGACCGAGATGGATTTGCCCGCAGAAATCTGGCCGGACACTGCCCCTCCGCGCGGCTGTCGAAACCGAGGCAGAAGCGCAGCCCATGGTCAACGGTTTCAGCTCTAGCTTTAGCAATAAATGCTCGGTCCCATCGCAGAGGTGATTCATCGATTGGAGTTTTAAGCAAGGTATATGCCGCGCAGAGCGCCGCCGTGAGCACACCACCACATGAAGAAGCGCCGCCGCACAAGGATCGCGAACATTCAGAAATGCTTGGCCAGGTCCCAAGGTGATAGGGTTGGGAACTGAGTCATGCAGACCTGTCCGGCTCTGATTTGACGATGTCCCGGAGTCTGGTTCCCTCGGTCGGCCTCACCGTTCCTGGTGGTAGGACTCAAGTTGCGCTCCAGAGTCAGTGCGCAACCGGTCACCGACCGGAGTTCGGCTGGAGCGAGAGGGCCGGGCAGTATTCGCTCTTGTACTCGCGCCGCCACCACGCTCCGTCTTTGCGATGCGCGCCAGCCGTGGTGAAGCGATAGTCGTAGGTCAAGGCGCGGATGAATTTCGGCGGTTGGCCAGGGAACGGGTTCTTCGCCACGAGGGCGAGCACCTCAGGCTGGCCTTGCAGAAGGCGGAAAGCGAAATTCACAAACCACGGATTCTCGCGCACATCGCCCAGCGCGGCGAACCACATCTGCCAATCCAGACGCGGTTGGTGCGGCGCGACAAATGTTGGACGGCGGCGCAGGTCGCCGGGTTTATGGCGAAACTCATAGGCCAGCCAGGTTTGGCCGTCGTGACTGCCTTCCACGATGATCTCGGGACGCGACGTGGTCATCACGGCAAACAGGCCGTAGCTGTTGATCGTCCGGAACGGAGCGATCCATTGATACAGCTTCACCAGTGGCTGGTCGGAGGGCCAGCGCACGCGCAGCATGGCGAGCATCTGGACGGCAGTTACACCGAGCACGACCGCGGTGAGCACCGTCAGCGTTGCAACGCGCGTCCCGTCGCGAATCCGCGACCCAAATCCGAAATTTGAATTTCGGATTTCATGCTCATTGGAGCGCCACAAAATGCTGGCCGACCGGAGTAAGGCCGCGGCGATTCGTCCGGCCCACTTCTGCGGCGCAAATCTCGCGAGCGCGAAGTCGTCCAACAGCGTCACGCACAAGGCCAGGGCAAGCAGATTGAAGAAGGTGTAATTGCCGGTGAGAGCAATCGCGAGCATGAGCCAAGCGAACGCCCAGCACGCCACATGTCGAGGTCGGCGCGGCAGAAAAATGAGAAACGGCAGAACCAGCTCGACGAAGAACATTCCGGCGCACGAGGCTTTCTGGAACCAGACCGGCAATTGGTGCGCATACCAGGCCAGCGGCGTCGGCAAGGGCTGCGTTTCATAGTGGAACGTGAGCGCGGTCAGGTTGTGCCACGTGGCGTCGCCGCTTAGCAGCTTCACCGCGCCAGAGGAGAACATGAGCCGGAACAGCAGCCAGCGCAGCAGCCAGAGCACGACGCGCGATGGCGGCGCTTCGCGGGCGAGGTTTGGCCAGAGGCGCAGCGGTGCGAAGAAGATGGCCAGGAAGCCCGCTTCCAGCAGGAGATTGTCCCACTGGTAACCGAGGAACACCGTGCTGACTTGCGCGAGCGAGAGGTAAATGAGCCAGAGCAGGAAAAGACAGGGCGCGGGCGCGATGTTCAGGATGACGAGAGCTGAGAGCACCAGGCCCGCCCCGCACAGTCCGCGCAGGAAACCATCCTCCGCACTGAACCAGCAAAGGGTCGGCGCGACGCGGAAGCGGTCCAGCCCAAGGCCGCTGGTGTTTTGCTTAATGGCGCGCATGACCGATTGCGCGGGCATGATGCCGTTGCTGCCGACCAAGCCGGGCAGTTGCACATTCAGTGAGAGAAACGCGATCAGATAAGTCAGGCCCATCAACCTTAAAAAGAGCCGGCGCACGAGGATATGAGTCGGCGGTTCCAGTCGATCTCCCCACAGCCAGCGCGTCATCAGCGAGAAAAAAGCGCGATGACGCGCGATGATCCGATAGGCCGTCTCGCTGGTCGGCGCGAAGCCTGGGATGTTTTCATACAACCACAGCGGCCAGCGTCGCCTCACTGCGAGAGAGCGGAAAACGGCCTCGGTCCCTCGGGTCACGCGGCCATCCGGCTCGATGAGGTGGACGGAGGATTCAAGTTGCTCCCGCGAGAGTTCCGGGAACTGCGCGGCGATGTGCTCACTTTGCAGCGGCGCGTAATTGACGTGATCACCCGTCGTCTTTTTCCAGCGCTCGATCCATCTCCGACAGAACGCGCAATCGCCGTCAAAGATGAGGAGCGGCCTGCTTGGGGGACGTGCAACTCGTATGATGGAGTTCATCCAAAAAAACGGGATTGGAGAATGGTTTCGGCTTTGAAAACCACTAATCCACACGAATGAACACCAATTGCAATACGAACTAACAATTTGCCCGGGGCGTTAAATCCCCCACCCTGGCGACGCTGAGATTAGGGTTCATCAGTGTCAATTAGTGGTTACCGATCGTTCAAGATTTCCCGCGCCGCGTTGTAGCCGCAGGCGCCCATCACCCCGCCGCCCGGATGGGTAGCCGCCCCGCAAAGGTAGAGTCCACGGATCGGCGTGCGATAGTCGGCATAGCCCGGCAAAGGCCGCATGAAGCTGAGGCTCGAAAGCGACATCACGCCTTGCATGATATTGCCTCCGGTGAGGCCAAAGGTTTTCTCGAGATCGACGGGCGCGAGGACCTGATAATCGATGACCGCTTTGCGGAAGTTGGGGGCGTACTCGGACATGAGGTCAATGCAGCGCTCGGCGTAGCGCCTTTTGTTTTCTTCAAGCGACCCCGCGTCGGACGCGAGTTTGTAGGGGAAATATTGCGTGAACAGCGACATGACGTGCTTGCCCTTGGGCGCAACCGTGTCGTCGAGGGAGCTGGGGATGGTGGCTTCGATCACCGGGCTTTCGGAGAGATAGCCGTATTTGGCGCAGTCGAAGGCTTTCTCGATGTAAGTCCGATTTGGGCTGATGTGAATCGTGCCGTGGTGTTGTGGACCGACGCCGCTTCCTGGAAGGCAGGTGAAATTCGGCACCTCGGCAAGCGCCAGGTTGATTTTGCAGCTCGCGCTGGAGTAATCGAGGTGCTTCACCGACTCGATGAAGTCGGTCGGAAGGTCTTTGCCGTCCATGAGCTGGAGGAAAGTGACGTGGGCGTCAACGCACGACACGACTCGGTCGGCGGCGTATTCGTCGCCATTCGCAAGCGCGACACCCATGGCCCGTCCGTCTTTGACGAGGATGCGCGACACTGCGGCGCTCACTTTGATTTCTGCGCCGCGTTCTGTGGCGGCCGAAGCGATGGCATTCGAAAGAGCGCCCATGCCGCCGCGTACGTAGCCCCAAACGCCGCGCGCACCGTCGCATTCGCCCATGACATGATGGAACAAAACGTAAGCCGTGCCCGGCATGGACGGCGTCGCAAATGCGCCGATAATGGCGTCGGTTGAAATCGTGGTCTTAACTTCTTCGGATTCAAACCAGCGGTCGAGGATGGGGTTCGCGGCGCCGGTGAGGATTTCGAGGGCTTGTTTGCCGTCAGCGCCGAGCCTGCGGAAATTCCAGGCGATCTTCGCGAGCCGAAGCAAGTTCCCGGGTGCCATCGACCACGGGTTGGGCGGTGTTTGGACCAGCATGGGTTCGAGGAAGCTCGCCACGCGTTCGAGCATGGCTTCGTATTTCGGCAAATTCTCGGCGTCCTTCTTCGAGAACTTGGAAACCTCGCGGCGGGTCATCTCTTTGTCGGGCCCCATCAGGAGATACCGGCCATCGGGCAAGGGAGTGAAACTTGACGGGCTGCGCGGGATCATAGCGAATCCATGGCGCTTCAGTTCCAGGTCGCGGATGATTTCAGGACGGAAGAGGCTGTTGACGTAACTCGCGGTGGAGACTTTGAAGCCGGGCCAGAGTTCTTCGGTCACGACGCAGCCGCCGATGACTTCGCGGCGTTCGAGCACGAGCACTTTGCGTCCGGCGCGGGCGAGATAAGCGGCCGTGACGAGTCCGTTATGGCCTGCGCCGATGATGATGACGTCGTATCTGGATTTCATGGGAAAACGGCCCGAAACACCCCGATCTTGCGCGGCTTGTGCCTAAATCGCGTTCCAGCCATGCGATTGCAGAATGCTGCGCACAATCGCGCGGCGACGCGGAACGACTACCTGGCCTCGACGCTGGTTGAGTTCGGCCTTCGGCACGGCATAGATCAGATCGCATTTGCATAACGTCGGCCAATCCATTCCGTCTTCAACGTCGAGCAGGACCTCGTTCTCCAGCGGAGCTCGCGAAGCTCGCTGGGAACTGCAATCCAGGATTTCGACCAGGGGCTTATTGGCGGCGCGGCTTGGATGGGAAACCACGACTACGGGATGAGCGCCACGGCCAAGGTCACATTCCCAAACTTCCCAGGCGTTCACTGGCGTGCCCTCGTCTTGCGAACGGCGCGCAACGCGGCTTTGCCTAAGGCTTGTTCACGCGCTTCGGCTTCCGGGTCCGGGCCGTAGATTCTTTTGATTTGGTCCGGAGTCAGCGCCGGTGGGTTGAGATAGGAGGTTTCCTCCCGCTCCATCCGCCGCAATGCCTCGCGCACAACCTCGCTTTGGTTGTTGAACCGGCCCTGGCAAATCATCCGATTGATGAACGCTTCGTTTTCTTTGGCCAACGCAAATGCCATCGGACTCAACCTGCCAACTATTGGCCAATCCGTCAAGCCAGCCAAGCTTCGGGAAGCTTCGGGAGCGTCGCCAAATTAGGACACGACCAAGTTTCGCTTTATCGAACCCCTCGACCTTGTCCATGTACGGTCTGCGGCAAAAACCTCCCGGAAAACGAAACAGCGTTGAGGCAGCGGGTGGGCGCCGGCTGTGAACGTCTCGGCGGTTTTGCGAAAGGCCGGCATGGTTTTCGTGCGTGATCGAACAGGAGAGAACAGAGAGAACGGAGATACGGAGTCAATCTCATTCCAGAACCCAACGAAAACCTCTGTTTTCTCCCTTTGCTCCTGTTAATTTCTGGTTGCGCTGACCCATGCTGAACGAATTATTCCGCCGCAAATCGGTCGAACGCATCCTGAAGGAGTCCGAAAGCCGCACGATGGAAGCGGAGCACGGCGGCTCGCTCAAACGGACGCTGCGTGTCTCTGACCTCGCGGCTTTCGGGATCGCCGCCATCATCGGCTCTGGAATCTTCGCCACCGTGGGGCAGGCGGCGTTCGCGGGCGGACCGGCCGTTTCCGTGCTTTTTGTTTTCATCGCGATGGCGTGCGGGTTCACCGCCTTCTGCTATGCCGAATTTGCTTCCATGATTCCTATTTCGGGAAGCGCTTATACCTACGCCTACGCTTCGTTTGGGGAACTGGTCGCCTGGATCATTGGCTGGGACCTGCTGCTTGAGTATGCCATCGGCAACATCGCCATCGCCATTTCATGGTCGGATTATCTCACCGGTTTTCTGTCGGGATTCGGAATCAAGATTCCGGAATACCTGACCCTGGATTTTCTCACCGCCTGGCGCGGGCACAACGCGGTCGAAGCCCTGCTCGCCACGGGTCAATCGCTGGCGGAGATTTTCGCCGAGCATTCCGAATTGAAGGAACCCTACGCGGCGTGGACGAACGCGCCGGTCCTTGGCCCCATCCACTTCATCGCCGACGTTCCCGCGTTGGTCATCGTGCTCGCGGTGACGGCGTTGATCTATGTTGGAATCAAAGAGAGCCGCAACGCGAATAACCTCATGGTGGCTCTCAAGCTCGCGGTTATTCTGGCCGTGATCACGATCGGCTTCTTCTACGTCAATCCCGAAAACTGGTCCCCTTTCATGCCCAATGGATTGACGGGCGTGATGGCCGGCGTGGCCGCAGTCTTCTGGGCGTTCATTGGCTTCGACGCCATTTCCACCACCGCCGAAGAGTGCGTAAACCCGCAGCGCGATGTGCCCCGGGGAATTTTTTGCGCTCTGATTATCTGCACGATCCTCTACGTGCTGATTTCCTTTGTGCTCACCGGCATCGTCAATCACAATGAACTCAACGTCGGCGATCCGCTGGCCTATATCTTCAAGGAACGATTGCCCTGGTTGAGCGGCGTGATCGGTTTCAGCGCGATTTTTGTGATCGCGAGCGTTTTCCTGGTTTTCCAGCTTGGCCAACCGCGCATCTGGATGAGCATGAGCCGCGACGGGCTGCTGCCGCCAATTTTTTCCCGCATCCATCCGAAGCACCGGACGCCGTCGTTTTCCACGATTGTCACCGGCTTGCTCGTGGCGGTCCCGGCCCTGTTCCTCAATCTGAAAGAGGTGATCGAGTTGAGCAGCATCGGGACCTTGTTCGCATTCGTTCTGGTCTGCGGCGGGGTTTTGGTGCTGGAGAATTCCAAAAGCCCGCCCGCGAAGCCCAAATTCAAGACTCCGTACATCAATGGGCGCTACGCCATGCCTCTCTTGTTTGGCGCAGTTCTGGTTATCACCTACTGGTATTTCAAACCGGAAATCTGGGACAGTTTCTTCAGCCTGACGCCCCGAGCGAACGAAGCCGAACAAATGCAAACCGGATGGACCCTCATCAAACAGAAAATCCCGATGATTCTGTTCATTCTTCTGGCCACAGCCGTCACGGTGCTGTCATTCCTCAAAAGGCTCTCGCTGATCCCGGTGCTCGGTCTGCTGACCTGCTTTTATCTGATGACGCAGTTGGGAGTCACCAATTGGACGCGTTTTACGATCTGGCTTGTCCTCGGCCTGGCGATCTATTTCTTCTACGGCCGCAAATTCAGCAAACTGAACGGCCGTGCTGATTCAACTTGATTGAACCCAACTCCGAAATGAGCCTGGCTGAATGGGACGGGAAAACCTACGTCGGCGGCGGGTACCCGGCCCCGCGCGTCAGTGTGAACATGGTCCAAGCCTATGACTCCGCTGGCAACACCTGGCGATCAACCGCGCCGTTGCTGCTGGGCGTGTTCTTGAAGCGCAAGCTGCTGGCGCAATCAACTCCTCTTTGGGTAGCAGGGCGGCACTGCTGCGCCGCTGATCGGCGTCATCGGCTCAACTCCGCGTAACGGAAACAAGACGTGACGTGATCGTTCACCATGCCGACGGCTTGCATGAAGGCGTAGCAGATCGTCGAACCCACGAAACGGAATCCGCGTTTTTTCAAATCCCGGCTCATCGCGTCGGACTCCGGCGAGCGCGCAGGCAGGTCGGCGATCGTCCGGCGTTTGTTTTGCATGGGCGCTCCGCCGCCGAATGGCCAGAGGTAACGATCGAAGCTGCCAAACTCGGCGCGCACTTGCAGGAAGGCTTTCGCGTTCTCGATCGCCGCGTGAATCTTCAGACGATTGCGCACAATGCCGGCGTCGGCCATGAGCCGCGCGAAATCTTTCTCACCAAAACGCGCGACTTTTTCTGCGTCCCAATGGGCAAACGCGCGCCGGTAATTCTCGCGCTTGCGCAAAATCGTGATCCAGCTCAACCCGGCCTGCGCGCCTTCCAGGATCAGCATTTCGAAAAGGTGCCGATCGTCGCGCGACGGCACGCCCCATTCGCCGTCATGGTACGCAATGCAGAGAGGATCGTCCCCCGCCCACGCGCAGCGCTTTTTCACCGGATGTCCTGGGCAACGGTGATCAAATCCATTGCATTCATGGCGTGAATCTAGCCGAGCGCGGTCTCACTGTAAATGCCGCCAAAATCGCAAGGCGGTTGGGCGAAGCGTGATTCACTTCCCCGCAAACGTAATTACAGCTTGCCGCCGCGCCGATAAATGATGATATTCTCTCCACTGTGAGTATTTCGAGAGCGAGAGAAAGTTTGCGCGTGCTTCATTCCCGCTTGGCGGGTTATGGCGCGAACGCCTGCCGCCTGACTCCACCGTAATCCTCCATCTGTCGCCGGTTCGGGTGCGTTGCGGGCGCTGCACCGGCCTCCTCCGAATTCGGCGGGTTTTTCATCCGGCCTTTCGCGCCCCAGTTGAATTCCGCCGCAAGACAACACGCTTTGAATTGTTTCCCGGGGGGAATGAAGAATGAGTTGAACCGATGAATGTTGAAGCCGAAACAAGCCGCCGCCGGACGTTTGCGATCATTTCGCATCCGGACGCCGGCAAGACCACGCTGACGGAGAAATTCCTCCTCTACGGCGGCGCGGTGCGTCTGGCCGGGTCGGTCACGGCTCGCAAGCACCAGCGCGCCGCGACCAGCGATTGGATGGAACTGGAGAAGAAGCGCGGCATCTCGGTCAGTTCCACCGTGCTCCAATTCGAGTATCGGGGTTATTGCGTGAACTTGCTCGACACGCCGGGGCACAAGGATTTTTCCGAAGACACCTATCGCGTGCTGACAGCCGTGGACGCGGCGGTGATGGTCATTGACGCGGGCAAAGGAATCGAAAGCCAGACGCGCAAGCTCTTCGAGATCTGCCGCCGGCGCGGCATTCCCATTTTCACGTTTATGAACAAGCTGGACCGGCCCGCGCGCGATCCCCTCGCCTTGTTGGATGAACTGGAACGCGTGCTCGGCCTGCACGCGCATCCGGTCAACTGGCCACTGGGCGACGGGGCGGACTTTCGCGGCCTCTATGATCGGCGGTCGCAGCAAGTGCATTTCTTCGATCGCATTCCAGGCGGGGCGTTTCGCGCGCCGGTGGCTGTGCATGGCCTGGCCGATCCCATCGTCCGCGAAGTAATGGCTGCGGACGTTTACGACCGCGTGATGGAGGAACTGGCGATGCTGGAAGGCGCGGGTGCGACGTTCGACCGCGCGAAGATTCTCGCCGGCGAGTTGACGCCGGTGTTCTTCGGCAGCGCGGTCAACAACTTCGGCGTGCAACTGTTGCTGGATGCCTTTCTCGATCTCGCACCGACACCGCAAGCGCGCACGGTGAAAGGTCGCGCGGTGCATCCCACCACCGACGGTTTCTCCGGGTTCATCTTCAAGATTCAAGCGAACATGGATGCAAAACACCGTGACCGGCTGGCGTTCGTGCGGATTTGTTCGGGACGCTTCGATCGCGACATGGCGGTCATCCACACGCGCACGGGCAAGCGTGTGCGGCTGGCCAGTTCGCACAAGCTGTTCGGGCGCGAACGCGAGACGCTGGACAAGGCGTTTGCCGGCGACGTAGTCGGGTTGGTCGGCCATTCCGATTTCCGCATCGGCGACACGCTGGCCGAAGACCCGACGCTGGTCTTTGAGGAGATTCCGCGTTTTGCGCCGGAGAGTTTCGCGTGGATTCACAGCGCGAGCACCGCACAGTTCAAACGCTTTCGCGAAGGTCTTGATCAATTGCTCCAGGAAGGGGTCGTGCAATCGTTCTTCCTGCACAACGCCACGCGGCGCGTCCCTCTCCTGGCCGCAGTTGGCCCGCTTCAATTCGAAGTGGTGCAATACCGCTTGCAGGCCGAATACGGCGCGGAATCGCGACTCGAGGCCGGCCCGTGGAAACTGTTGCGGTGGGTGACGGCGGGCGTCGTGGACGAAGCCCTGTTGCCGTCGGGCGCGCGGCTGGCAACGGATGTGGCCGGGCAGACTGTGATTCTTTTCCTTGAGGAATGGGCCTGCAATTTTTTCACGGAAAGAAATCCCGGAGTCACCTTGAGCACGCTGCCGACCCGAGGCGGCAGCGACGTGGTCGCCGCGCACAAGTGATGAACCTTTCGAACCACAAGTCGAGAGGACACCCCTGAAGGCAAAGCCGCGAAACGATTCCTGGTCACCTTCTCCCCCAC
>JACPRI010000125.1 GCA_016190065.1 Verrucomicrobiota bacterium | reverse complement strand
CAAGGCTTGATCGCTGGGGGAGAATCCGCGGCATTGCGAACACTGGCACCAGGATTTCGCGTCATCGCCCCAGTAGAAGTAGCGGTGTGTCGTGGGGCGGAGCGTTTTGGCCAGGGCCACGGTGTTTTCAGCCGCGATCCCCAACGCTTCGGACGAATGCACGCAAAGATTTGCGTCCGGCGTCCGTTCTCCCTTCTCGTTCATCCGGAAAAACTGCGGATTTTTTCCGAACAGATCCCGCGGCAAGAGCTCGCGCGCAGCGTGCAGCTCGTATTCAACTTGAAGGTTCAGCCGACGGCATTGGTCCAGGAACCTTTGTCCGTTGTCGGAGCGAATGAAGTTCACGACAAGCCTCGGGGAAACGCCGTGGTGCAGCCCAATCGTCGTCAGCCCGGCGCGGTGGGCGCGTTCCGGCCAATCGCGCCAGGTCAAATCGTCGGGGATCAAAACGATTCCGCGAGTCTGAAAGAACGGCTCCGATGTGGCTGTCGCCTTTGAGGTGTCGTCGGAAAATCCTGAACGCTCAATCGAACGGCAATTCGCCAATGCCAGACCGCCCGCCAGGCGGTGGAGGAATTGCCGACGATTTTTTTTCATGTCCGGGAGCGTGGCTTCACGATATAAGTCCGGAGAACGAAATCAATCCAAAGGAAATTATGAAGCTCAACCGCCGACAATTGCTGACCCGAGCCGGAGCCGGATTTGGCGCGCTTGGACTGCTGAACTCGCCCGTCTTATCCGCTGAATCCTCGGCATCGTCCGCAGCGAAAAACCCTCAAAGCAAGATGCGGCTCGGCACCGTCACCTACAATCTCGCCAAAGATTGGGACATCGCCACGATTCTAAAGAATTGCGAGGCGGCGAAGTTTCAGGGCGTCGAGCTTCGGACGACTCATGCGCACGGCGTCGAGGTGAGCTTGACGAAGGCGCAGCGGGCGGATGTGCGAAAGCGCTTCGCCGATTCCAAAGTCGAGCTGATGGGCTTGGGCAGTGCGTTTGATTACCACACGCCGGAGCAGGCGAAACTTCGGAAAGACATTGAGGCGACCAAGGAATACATGGTGCTGGCCCATGACGTGGGAGCGCCAGGCGTCAAAGTTCGCCCCAATGGCTTGCCCAAGGAAGTGCCCGTAGAGAAAACGCTGGAGCAGATCGGCCAATCACTCCGGGAACTTGGCGAATTCGGCCAAGGCTATGGAGTGGAAATCCGCCTGGAGGTGCATGGAAGCGGAACGTCTTTGCTTCCTCACATCAAAAAGATTCTGGACGCCGCCAGCCAAAAGAACGTCGGCATCACCTGGAACTCAAATGCGACGGACTTGGGCGGCCAGGGCTTCGACTACAACTTCAACCTGGTCAAAGACAAGATACTCTGCGTCCACATGCGAGACTTGTATATCGAGGATTATCCGTTCCGGCGTTTGTTGAAGCGCCTCAACGAAATAGGCTTCGGCGGTTACTGCCTGGCCGAGGTTCCTGAAAGTGCCGACCCGATACGCGTCATGCGTTACTTGAGGGGATTGTGGCTGGCCTATCAGGATCTGCTTTAGGCTTCACTTTTGAGAGCAGGTATGCTATCTGCTCCTTTCAGGGCTGCTAAAACAGCCAACCCTTTTGCATATGGACCCTATTTCGGCCATTAGCGGGAACTTGGCAGCGAGTGGAACCTCCCGCCTGCTTGCGCAGGCATTCATTAAGAGGCAACAGACCCTGGCGCGTCTTTCCTCAGGCAGACGGATCAATTCGCCGGATATCGATCCCGCTGGTCTGTCGCAACTTGAGAAACTGAGCAGCCAGATCAATCAGATCAACGCGGGGAGTTCGAATGTGGCAAACGCGGTCTCTTTCACTGAGGTCCAGAGCTCCGCCGTGCAGCAGATCGCAGACATAGAGAATCGCAAGGGTGAGTTGGCGATCCGAGCGCAGGATGCCACACTGACAGACAGTGACCGGCAGGCTCTCCAGGCGGAATTTGCAACGCTCCAGCAGGCTCAGAATCAGCTTCAAGGCCAGCAATTCAACGGGGTACCGGTTTTCTCCAGCTCGAGCCAACAGGTCGTCGCAGATGGCGATGGCACCAATGTGGCCTTAAGCGCCGTCAATCTCGGTGCTTCCGTCGCCTCCGGTGGAATCGCCGAGAGCATCTCGGGCGCGACTTCTGTTTCGACTTCCGCCAATGCCGCCAGCGCCTTGAACACGATCCAGAGCAGCCTCGACAATCTCACCCGTGGTCTGGCGAATATCGGTGCGGGCCAAGCGCGCTTGAACGTCACTGGCGAAACCAATGACATCCGGGTTGAGAATCTGTCTGCCGCTGCCAGTCGCATCGGCGACACCGATTTCGCCCAGGAGAGCGCGAATCTCAGTCGATTCAACTTAGGGGTTCAGGCCGGAATCCTGGGTCTGCGCCAGGCGAATGCGGCCGGCAGCCTGGGTCTGAATGTACTGGCCTGAGCCGCTAAGCCACGTTTTTTTAATTTTTTCCCCGTTCGGCTTACACCGAGTTTCTTCTAGCGAGTTTTCGACTTGGCAAGTTCCGAGGCCTCCCGACCTTGCGGGTCCGCATCTCTCACCCTCCACCCCGGAGCAATCGATTCTTTGCTTCTGCGCGTCGGCCAGCTACGTTACCTGAATGGCTGGATCGGAAAATTTCGCATGGCGACAGGATTCATAAGGATCGGCGGTGCGCGGCAGCACAACCTGAAGAATCTTTCGCTCAATATTCCGCGAGACAAGTTGGTTGTGATCACGGGACTGAGCGGCTCCGGCAAGTCGTCGCTCGCGTTCGACACCATCTATGCCGAGGGCCAGCGCAAATACGTCGAATCGCTGTCCGCTTACGCGCGCCAGTTCCTCGACCAGATGCAGAAGCCGGAGGTCGATTTCATCGAAGGACTTTCTCCCGCCATTGCGATTGAACAGCGCAACGCCGGCACGAATCCCCGCTCGATCATCGCGACGACGACCGAAATCTACGATTACTTGCGGTTGCTTTACGCGAACGTCGGCCAGGCGCACTGCCCCGTCAGCGGTCAACCCATCACGCACCAGACGACCAGCGATATCGTCGATAAAATCCTCGCCCTGACGCCGCGGACGCGGATCATGTTGCTGGCGCCGGTCATTCGCGAACAGCGAGGCGAGTTTCGCGACGTGGTTGAGCGCCTAGCCCGAGAAGGGTTCGTCCGGGCGCGGGTGGACGGCCAGCTCATCGAACTGGCGACAAACGTGCGCGTGAAACTCGATCCGAAACAGAAACACACCATTGAGGTGGTCGTGGACCGGTTGGTGATCGATGAGAAAATCCGCATTCGTTTGAGTGATTCGGTGGAGACGGCGCTGAAGTGGGGCGAAGGCGCGCTTCTGGTGTTGCATCAGCCGCCCAGCGGGACCGCGGAGGCGAGCTCGCGGTCAGGGCAAGCGCGACTGGCCGGCGGATCGGATCCGGAGGCTTGGATGGAAACGCTGCATTCCAACCGCATGTACAGCCCCGCCACGGGCCTGAGCTTCGACGCGCTGACGCCCAAACATTTCTCCTTCAATTCGCCGTTCGGCGCGTGTCCCGTTTGCCACGGACTGGGGCAGAAGATGGTTTTTGACGAGCCTCTCGTGGTGCCCGACGAAGAAAAATCAATCGAGCAGGGCGCCATCCTGCCCTGGCGGCGCGGCGCCAAGCGAATGATTGTCTATTACAAGAGCCTGCTGCGTGGCGTGGCGCAGCATTACCAGCAGAAGCTCGATGTGCCCTACAAACAGTTGCCGGCCCAGTTCAAAAAGGTACTGCTTTGGGGATCCGGAAAAGAGGAAATCGAGTTCCAGTTCTGGCGTGCGGGCAAGCCGAGCAAAATCACCCGCGCGTTCGAGGGAATCATCCCGAATCTCGAACGGCTGTACCAGGAAAGCGAAAGCGAGTTCACGCGGAATCGCCTCAAGGCCTTCATGGGCACGCAGGATTGCGATGCTTGCGGCGGACAGCGCCTCAAGCCGGAAATCCTGGCGGTGACCCTTCTAAGTCCAGAGTGCGGAACGCGGAGTGCGGAATATCAAGCCGCTGCCACTCCGCATTCCGCACTCCGCACTCCGCACTCGAAGATTCCCGGCCTTTCCATTATGGACCTCTGCGTCATGTCGGTGGAGGAAGCAGACCATTTCTTCGGGACGTTGAGGTTGACGGACTTTCAGCAGAAGATCGGAGGCGAACTCATTCGTGAGATTCGCGCCCGCCTCGGCTTCCTGAAAAACGTCGGGCTGGGTTATCTCACCCTCAATCGCGAGAGCGGCACGCTCAGCGGAGGCGAAGCGCAACGCATCCGGCTGGCGACGCAGATTGGCGCCGGACTGGTAGGGGTGCTTTATATCCTGGACGAACCCAGCATCGGGCTGCACCAGCGCGACAACGAGCGCTTGCTCAAGACGCTGGAAGGCCTGCGCGATCTGGGCAACTCCGTTTTGGTCGTGGAACACGACGAAGACACCATTCGCCGCGCGGACTACATCATCGACTTAGGCCCCGGCGCCGGCGTGCGCGGTGGAGAAGTCGTTGTCGCCGGCGGCCTGGAGGAGGTCCTTCGCCATCCCGTTTCGCTGACCGGTCAATACTTGCGTGGAGAATTGTCAGTGCCTGTTCCGCGGAGGCGGCTCAAACCGTCGCGTGAGAAGGGCTGGCTGGAGATTCTCGGCGCGCGCGAAAACAACTTGAAGAATATCGACGTCCGAATTCCGCTCGGCACTTTGACCGGCGTGACCGGCGTCAGCGGATCGGGCAAAAGCACCTTGGTGGATGACATCCTGCGGCGGGCGCTGTTTCGCAAATGGTATGGCTCGAAAGAACACCCCGGAGCGCACCGAGAACTCAACGGCATCGAGAACCTCGACAAAGTCGTGGTCATCGACCAGACGTCGATCGGACGAACGCCCCGGAGCAATCCCGCGACTTACACGGGGATGTTCAACCACATACGCGATCTATTCGCCGAGTTGCCCGCGGCGCGGATTCGGGGCTACGGCGCGGGGCGGTTCAGTTTCAATGTCAAAGGCGGACGCTGCGAAAAGTGCCAGGGCGACGGGCTGATCAAAATCGAGATGCATTTCCTGCCGCCGGTTTATGTCACTTGCGAAGCCTGCGGCGGCCGGCGCTACAACCGCGAGACGCTCGAAATCGCTTACAAAGGCATGAACATCGCCGACGTGCTGGCGATGACCGTGGACGAAGCCGTCACTTTCTTTCGCGCGATACCTCAAATCTGCGAGCTCTGCCAGACATTGGCTGAAGTCGGGCTGGGCTACATTGGCTTGGGACAATCCGCCACGACGCTGAGCGGCGGCGAGGCGCAACGCGTCAAGCTCGCGGCGGAACTGAGCCGCAAAGCCACGGGCCGGACGCTTTACATCCTCGATGAACCGACGACGGGACTGCACTTCCACGACGTGGCCAAGTTGCTGGAAGTGCTTTTCAAATTGCGCGCGTCGGGAAACACTCTCCTTGTGATCGAGCATAACCTGGATGTGATCAAAACGGCGGATTGGATTATTGACCTCGGACCGGAAGGCGGTTCGCGCGGCGGTCGGGTTGTGGCGGCAGGGACGCCTGAGCAGGTCGCCCAATGCGCCGAGAGCTTTACCGGTCAATATCTGGCTCGGATGCTATCTCGTCACTCTTAAGAAAGTGGCCTTCTTGCACATGAGTTGGTTTAGGAAAATGCCGTTGCCTTCCCCGATACACGGATTGTTCTGTGCGGTCCTGCTCGTCGCAGCTTCCGCCGCACTCGCTTTCGCTCAGGAAACGCCGGAAATGGATCAGGTTTATCAGGCGGCGCTTAAATCCTTCCAAGATGGATTCCTCGATCGCGCGGGGAGGGAATTCGCCGAATTTGCCGACAAATTTCCGAACTCCGCAAAGTCCGCCGAAGCAATCCTTCTCCAGGCTCAATGCCTTTTCGCGCTCAAGGATTTCAAGTCTGTCGTTGCACTTCTGACAGCGCGTCTCGGCCGTGCGGGAGAGTTGACCGATCAATACCGGTTTTGGCTCGCGGAAGCCGAGTTCTACAATCAACGCTACGAAGCCGCCGCCAAAGCTTACGAGACTCTCCTGGCGGCCTCGACCAATGCGTCCATCCGCTTGCCAGCCAGCTATGGCGAAGCCTGGGCGTACTTCAAATTGGGCGACTTCGACCGCACCATCAAACTCTTGAGCGATCCTGCGCGCGCCTTTCAACAGGCCACGCTCCAGAGCACGAACGAGGCGCTCGTGGTGCGGGGGTATTTGTTGTTGGGCGAGAGCTATTCGAAAAATAAAAACTTTCGAAGGGCGCAGCAGGTTCTCACGGATCTCGCCAGCCGAAGGCTCACCCCCGAATTGGACTGGGACAGGCTGCACCTCTTGGCGCTGAACGCACTGGCCGATCAACGGCCGGACGATGCGCTGAGCGCCGCCACGAATCTGGTCGCCCTGGCGTCGAATACGAACCGCTTGAACAAACCCGTCCTGCATGCCAATTCGCTGATGCTGCTGGCGGATATTCAAAGGGACAAAAACCCGGACGCGGCCCTGGCGGCGTACGAACAACTTACCGCGCTGGAGCGAATCCCGGCCAGTCAGAAACAGCAGGCGTTGCTTCGGATCATCGATCTGCTCGTCGGGCAGAACCGCTTTACGAATGCCGTGGCTCGCCTGGAAATCCTCCTCACCCAGACCAATCTGGACACGCCGCCCGACTTGGTCCGACTGACCATGGGCGAGTTGCATCTCAAGCAGTTTTACGCAGCCGCAGGATCTCCGGCGGACGAGCGCTCCCGGACCAATCTCGCGCTGACCAATTTGCTGTCCCAGGCGCGGAAACAATTCGTCCTCATCACTGAAACGACGAATCGGTTGCGAGCCGCCAAAGCCTATCTCAATCGCGGTTGGTGCTCCTGGGAAGAAGCACTGCTGCTGAGCGCGACGAACAAATTTGCCGAAAGCCAGGCGGACTTTCGCGCCGCCGCCGAAATGCTGCCGGAATCGGAAGACCAGGCCATCGCACGCTTCAAGCTCGCGGATTGCCAATTTCAACTGAAGGATTACACCAACGCCGTCACGAACTACCGGCTGGTGATCGATCGTTATCGCGATTTGCCCGAAGTGCGGACGAAGTGGTTCGATCAGGCGTATTATCAAATGATTCGCGCCCGGCTCGAACACGGGGACTTTGCGAGGGCGCGAGACGATCTGAACCAACTCCTGGAAGCCTTTCCCACCAGTGAATTCTCCGCCCGGTCCGTCCTGAACTTCGCGGCGGAACTGTTGGAGCGTGGGCGGCCAGCCGAAGCCCGAGAGGCGCGCGACGCATTGCTCCATTTTCAAAAGAAAGTGACCAGGTCTCCCTGGCTCCCGGAGGCGCAACTGGCCATCGCCCGATCTTACGTGATCGAGAATCAGTGGACGGCGGCCATCGGCGAGTACGATCACTGGCTCGCGCAATACCCGACCCATGCCTCGCGGCCCCAAGCGACGTTCGACAAAGCCCTGACCTATTTCCGCGCGGGATCCGACACGAACGCGCTCGTTCTGTTCACGAATTTCGTCGCTCAATTCCCAACCAATCACCTCGCGCGCTGGGCCCAGTTCTGGCTGGGAGATTACTATTATAATCAGCAAAACTACACCAACGCCGAGTCGCATTATCAACTCCTGTGGAACAACACTACAAACGCGCCGCACTTGCGCTATCAAGCCGGGCTGCGGGCGGCGCGAGCCGCGCTTCTGCGAGACAAACCTTCCGACGCCAGCCAATACCTGACAAACTTGCTCTCCACCCTGGACCGCGATACGAACCGTCCCGCGGCCGTTGAAGTGGAGGCGTATCTCCTCCTGGCGGATGTGGCGTTAAAGGATGTGTCCGCGACGACGCTCACGAACAGCCTGAGGCGTTTCGAGAATGCATTGGTTCCCTTGGGGAGAATCATTTCTTTTTACCCGACCAACCCACTGGCGCCAGTCGCTCGGGCAAAAATGGCCGATTGCTATCTTCAGTTGGCTGGTCTGGATCCGGCTCAAGCGGCGGTCTATTACAGTATGGCGATGACCAATTATTTTGGCGCCATGGAGAAGACGTCGCCCGCGGAGGTGGCGATGCGCAGCCAGGCCGAAGTCGGCTTCGCCATCGCGCTCGAAAAATTCGCCCACCTGAGGCCACTCGCCGAGCAAAAGCCCCTTCTCAATCGGGCGCTCGATCATTTCCTGAACGTGGCCTACGGGAAAGTCGTGGTCACAGCCGGAGGAAAACCTGACCCTTTCTGGATGGCCAAGGCCAGGCAGGAAGCTGGAAGACTGGCCGAGAGTATGGACTTGACTGGTGCAACCGCGAACGTTCTACAAAGGCTGTTTCGCGATTTCCCCCAGTGGCAGAAACTGCAGCCAAATCTAGTCAGGAAATTGCAGGAACTTAAAAATGCCGAATCGAAATAGCGCTGTTCAAGGCCGGCCAAGCTCACAACTCCGGACGCAGTGGAATTCGGATTAACGCAATTTCGGAAATTTGACAATCGCCGCCGGGCCGCTTAGCTTTCCTCCGTCCTCATGAACAATTCTCTCGAAGCAGACGCAATGGTAACGCTGACCGAAAGCGCGGCGGGCCATGTGAAGGAACTATTGGCGAACGAGAAAGAGAACATGGCCAAAACCCTTCGGGTGTATGTCGAGGGAGGCGGGTGCTCCGGTCTCCAATACGGCATGGTCTTTGACGAGAAGCGGGATGGCGACACGGCGGTGGATTGCCATGGCGTGTCGGTTCTCGTCGATCCATTCAGCCTGAATTATCTTCGGGGAACGGTGGTGGACTTCGTGGACAGCTTGAACGGAGGCGGTTTCAAAATCTCCAACCCCAATGCCCGCCATTCGTGCGGGTGCGGGAAATCCTTTGAAGCCTAGGCAATACTCAAAAAGTACCTAGACTGAAAATGCCGTTCCGTGCGATGCGGAACGGCTTTTTTGTGTCCGGGAGGCGACCTGTCTCGATGGAACTCAACCGCTAATGCACGCGAATGGACGCGAATCCAAGCTCGAATGGACAGGCGCGTATGGCCACCACCGGTCGCCGGAAAGCCGGGAGTGGGCGCGGGCGCAAACCGCCAACAAGGACCCGATTTCATTCGTACTGCTTGCTAAGGAGTGGCTTTGTCCGCGATGAAT
>JACPRI010000107.1 GCA_016190065.1 Verrucomicrobiota bacterium | reverse complement strand
GCTCACGTTGGCTCTCGGCATCAGCGCGAACACCACCATCTTTTCCATCATCAGCGCGTTCTTCTTCGAGCCGTTGCCGGTCAAGGATCCGAATCGCCTGGTTCTGGTGTTGCAGAAGAGCGCCATCTGGAAAATGCCGCACGGACAATCCTGGCTCGATTTCCAGGATTACCGAGAACGGGTCGCTGCGTTTGAGGATGTGATCGCCACCTTTATGAGCCCCGTGCATCTCAGCGCTCCGGGGCAGGAGCCCGAACGGGCCTGGGTCGAAGCCACCAGCGCCAACTATTTCTCCATGCTCGGGGTCGAGCCGGCACTGGGAAGGTTTTTCCAGCGTGGCGAAGCCGAAAAGCCCGGCGCCGATCCATTCATCATTCTCTCGCACGCGTATTGGACGAGGAAGTTCGGCGCGGATCCAACGGTGATCGGCAAGACGATCCACGTCAACGGCCACCCCTTCACCGTCATCGGCATCACGCCGGAGAAGTTTCTCAGTGCTCAATGGTCAATTGGAGTGCATGCGTTCGTCCCGGCCACGATGCTGGGCCAAGTTTATGCGGGCGGGGACGGGATGTTGCGGCAGCGCGGTTCACCTGCTTTCAAGGTGTTTGCGCGACTCAAACCTGGCGCGACGCTGGCCGAGGCTCGCACGGAGGTGAGTGTGGTCGCGAAGCAACTTGCCCAAGACTATCCCCAGGAGCACAAGGAAGCGGTTGTTTCCGTGGTGCCGGAGCGGCACTGCCGGCCCGAACCGAGCTTCAGCGAATTCATTCCTCTGGCCAGTTCGGTGTTTATGATCATGGTGGGCTTGGTCCTGCTGATTGCTTGCGCCAACGTCGCGAACCTGATGTTTTCGCGCGCGCTGGTGCGGCAAAAGGAGATGAGCATCCGCACGGCCATCGGCGCCTCTCGCTGGCGGTTGATTCGCCAACTGCTCGTCGAAAGCGTGGTGCTGGCGCTCGCGGCCGGCGCGGTCGGGTTGGTGCTCGCCTCCTGGGCGGGCGCTCTGATGAGCGGCTTCAGCCCCGCCGGTGACATACCGATCCAGACCGAACATCGATATGATTGGCGCGTGTCCGCGTTCACGTTTTTGCTGTCGGTTGCGGCGGGGATCGTCACGGGTTTGGCCCCGGCTTTGCGGGCCACGAAGCTGGACCTGCAAGCTGCGCTCAAAGAGGGCGGCGCGGTGCTCGGTTCGACGCGGCATTTCTTCCGAAACGCGTTGGTGATTTCCCAAGTTGCGATCTGTCTCATCGTGCTTGTGGCCGGCGGCTTGTTCGTCCGCAGCCTGCAACAAGTAGCGGGCATGAAACTTGGATTTCGGACGGATCATCTGCTGATGGCGTCGCTCGACCTGGGCCTGCAGGGATACAACGATGAACGAGGCAAACAGTTTTGCCGGCAACTGCTCGACGGAGTGCAGGCGTTGCCCGGCGTGCGCTCGGCCGCCCTGGCGCAAACCGTGCCCTTCGATTACGGCTTCCAGATCGCCTCCATTGCCGCTGAAGAGAAGCCGGTCAACGACACCGACAGTTTTTCTGCCGTCCATTTCAATCGGATCGATCCTGAATACGTGAAAACGATGGGAGTCACTCTGCTGCGCGGACGAGGGTTCACGCGACAGGACAATGAAAGCGCGCCCAAAGCAGCGCTTGTCAATGCCCGGTTGGCCGAACGGTTCTGGCCGGGCCAGGAAGCGCTGGGCAAACGTTTTCGCTGGAACGTTGGCGGGGATCTCTGGGAAGTCGTTGGTGTCGTTCAGACCGGCAAATACGTCATGCTGGGGGAAGAACCCCGCCCGTTTTTCTTTGTGCCGCTGGCGCAGAATTACGTTTCGCCTCTCACGCTGCACCTCTCAACCGCGAACGATCCGAATGCGCTGGCCGGAGCCGTTCGAAAAGTTCTCCAGGATCTCGATTCGCATCTGCCCATCTACAACGTCCGCACCATGGAGGAGCATTTGCGGAACAGCGCCTTCGCCATGATGCCCCTCCGCATGGGCGCCACGCTGGCCGGCGTGCAAGGGTTGCTTGGATTGATCCTGGCGTTGATGGGCCTTTATGGCGTGGTCTCCTACGTGGTGAGCCAGCGCACGCGCGAGATTGGCATTCGCCTGGCGTTGGGCGCCCGGAAGCTCGCCATTTTCCGGCTCGTGGTTCGCGATGGACTCAGGCTAACGCTCTGGGGAATCGCCTTTGGCCTCACAGGCGCGCTCGGCGTGGCGGGCATTCTGCGGAAAATCTTGTATGGCTTGACGCCCGCCGCGGCGCCGATTGTCGTGGCGGTGGTGTTGCTGCTCGCCGCCGTGGCCTTGCTGGCGTGTTACCTGCCCGCGCGGCGCGCCACCAAAGTCGATCCGATGGTGGCGTTGAGGTATGAGTGAGCGGAGAGGTGAAACCGCCAATCCACCCCAGTCAACTTGCGCAACTCCGGAAGTTCGCGCCCTCTGCCTCACGGCTCACACCGTGGGCTACGATCTATCGCTGCTCCACAGCTATTCGGAGCCCTTTCCGGTGGCTGATGAACGGCGTTCGGAAACAACCTCGTTCTTCAGAATCAAAATGGAAGGGCCTTGCTTCTGCCACTTCTCGTAGAGCGCTGGGTTGACCTTGTACGGTGTGCGATTGGCCGCGCCGAGGACGATGTCCGAGTCGCCGTCGCCATCCACATCGCCGGCGTCCATCACGAGCCATCGGCCTGAGGCGCTTTCTGGAAAGGAGAAGGCGTCGAACTTCAGGCCGCCCTTGTTTTCCAGATAGACGAAACTCTCCTCCGGCGAAGTTTCGTAATCCGGGAAATAAGAGATGGCGGCGATGTCCAGGTCGTCGTCCTGATCAAAATCAGCCGCCACTGCCTTGAAGGCACCGTTCAGCGGGTAGAAGAAAGCTTCCTTGAAGTGAGTTTGGCCGTCGTTCAGGTAAAGCCGGACGCCGTGGTAATTCTTCAAACACGACAGGTACTCGCCGTTGTCACCGTTGGTTGTCAACACGTCCATGAAACCGTCCTTGTTGAAATCGACCAATTGGAAACCGGAATAACCCCAGACCGGATGGTGCTCGAAAACGGGTTTCTCGGTGAATTGGCCGTGGCCGTTGTTCAGCAGGATGTAAATGCCCTCCTTCGCCTGCGCCATCAGGACGAGGATGTCCAAGTGGCCATCCTGGTTGAAATCGGAGAGCTCGGTTCGCACCGCGCCCGGTCGGTCATAGATCATGTGCGGAATATAGCCGCCATCGCCTCGATTTTCGTACCAAACCAGTTCGCCCATGATATTGCCGAAGCCGGAAATCACGAGGTCTTCGCGGCCGTCGCCGTTCAAATCGCCGAACGCGGTGTGAGTCGGACGCGGGAGGTTGCCCAGCGCGTCTGCGCGACAGGCAAATGCGTCGCCCTTTTTGTCCAGCAAAATCACTTTGCCCAATCTCTGATCGTGCGGCGGGACGCGGCCGATCAGCGTGCAAAACCAGCCGCCGACCCGCCGCGCCAAGCCGACCGGAGGACTGTCCGCGGCCAGCGACGAAAGCATCTTCCCATTTGCATCTAGCACGTCGAGCGTCTTGGTCTGCGCGTTGCCGACGTAAATCCGGCGTGCCGCCGGATCGATTTGCGTCAGCGTGACGAAGCGTTGGCCGGGCCGGTAGCCGGGGTTCACAATCGTGAATTGTTTGAGGCCCGTTTGAATGGGAGCGCGCGGCGCTTGCGGCAATGCCTTCGCCGGCGCTGCTTTGAAGTAGTAATTCCAGACAAGCTGCCATTCATCCAGGACGATGCGGTGGTCCGGGTCCGTTGGGTCGAGCCGATCAATGCCCAGCCGGCCACGAAGAAACGGCATCGTGCCTTTCTCCCACGTGGACCGGTCGAGGAGACTGGGTTCGGGAAAGAGATGGCACGTGGCGCAGTATCGGTGCGCCAGTTCCTTGCCCCGCTTGAATTCAGGCGCGGTTGTCGGATCCGGTTGGCTCCTTGTCGAAGTGGTGGCCGCTGCCAAAAGCACCAGCGCCACCCAAAACAATTCTGTTCCTGACTGGCGCATCGGGACGAGAAGTTAGGACAACGCTCACGCGTGGGCAATGAATTCCAGCAAGGAATCCAAGTTCATGCAACGAATCTTCGGATCGGATCTGTCGGCAAATCGGCAAATCGTGTTCAATCCCTTTTGCCTTTATCTCCTGTCTGGCCGGCCCGGTCATGAAGCGAGTTTAGCGCCATAGTTCTGGAAAGCCCGTGCGCGAGTGATGCGCAGCAAAAGTTGCCGGTAACACCGACTTTCGAACCGGCAAGTTGCGAGGTCTCCTGACTGACCTCGCGGTCCACGAGGCAGGAATGCCTCGGTACTGGCCGACAGGAATGTCGGCGTTGCGCAGAGCCGACAACTCGCGCAGGCACCGATGATGACCCTGAATTTCAGCCCACGCTTGCCAAGATTACCCAGGATTACTAGGGTCGATTTTCTTTATGGAAAAAGTGGTTATCGTTGGGACCGGCTGCGCGGGTTTGACCGCCGCACTTTATGCGGCGCGAGCGAATCTAACTCCGCTTGTTTTCACCGGCATCATGCCCGGAGGATTGTTGACCACGACCAGCATCGTGGAGAACTATCCCGGATTTCCCGAAGGCATCGATGGTTACGAACTCATGACCCGCATGCAGAAGCAAGCGGAGCGGTTCGGGGCGCGTGTACAATTTGCCACGGTCGAAGCCGTCGATCTTTCCCGGCGCCCTTTCAAGCTCACGGTGGATGGCGAGCCGTTTGAGACGCAGACACTGATCATAGCCAGTGGCGCCAGTCATCGTCACTTGGGGCTGGAGAGCGAATCGCTCTTGGAGAAGAAGGGCGTTACTTACTGCGCGACGTGCGATGGCGCCCTGCCCATGTTCCGAAACCAACCGCTGGTCGTCGTCGGAGGAGGAGATTCTGCGTGCGAAGAAGCGACCTACCTAACTCGGTTTGCGTCGGTCGTGTATCTGGTTCACCGGCGGGACCAATTGCGCGCCTCGAAAATCATGGCGGAACGGACCCTGTCCAACGCGAAGATCAAACCCATCTGGGACTCAGCCGTCATGGAAATCCTGGATGTGAAGCTCCACAAGGTGACCGGTGTTCGCCTGAAGAATTTGAAAACCAATGCCGAGAAGACGCTGGACTGCGCGGGTGTTTTCGTGGCGATCGGGCACGTGCCCAATACGCAGATTTACAAAGGCGTTCTCGACATGGACGAAAACGGATATTTGATTACGAAGCGCGGGACGGAAACAAATGTGCCGGGCGTGTTCGTCGCGGGGGATTGTGCGGACCATGTGTACCGCCAGGCTGTGACGGCGGCAGGCACGGGCTGCGCCGCGGCCATCGACGCGGAGCGTTACCTGGCAAAGCTGAATCAGTGAAGAAGCCCGATCAAAATCCAGCAAAGCTTTTGCGACCATCGCTCCCCATGGACCTCTTCTGTCTATGAGATCCCGACAGGCTCAGGTCAAGCGCACGACCAAGGAAACTCAGATCGTGCTCAAACTGAGAATTGATGGCTCTGGAAAAAGTCGAATCGAGACGGGCATTCCATTTTTCGACCACATGCTGGCCTTGTTTTCCAAGCATGCCGTCCTGGACCTGACTCTGCGCTGCCGCGGCGACTTAGGTGTGGACGCTCATCATACGGTTGAGGATTGCGGGCTTGCATTGGGGCAGGCGTTCAATCAGGCGCTGGGAGACAAGAAAGGCGTGCGCCGTTACGGCAATGGATTCCACCCGCAGAACCCTTTCACCGGGGAAGCCTACGTTCCGATGGATGAGTGCCTTGCCCGGTGTGTGGTCGATTTTGGCGGACGGCCGTACCTGGTCTGGCGGGGGATGGAGGCCCAGGCGCAGAGGAAGATCTCCATCGCCGACAAGCGGCAGGACATGTCATCCACCTTTCGATTCGGGTTGGCCCGCGAGTTCTTCCGGGCTTTTGTCAACGAAGCGCGCTGCAATCTCCACCTGGAGCTGCTCTATGGCGACGAACCGCACCATATCGTAGAGGCGCTGTTCAAAGCATTTGCGAAAGCTGTCGATGCGGCCTGCCAGCGAGATCCTCGGATTGAAAACGCGATCCCGAGCACGAAGGGGAAACTGTGATTTCCGCTGAATATGCTTCCGAGCGGGGGCGTCCATTCCAATGACAAAACGTGTCGCTTGTTCTGAGATGGATGACGAGGCGTTGGTCCGGGCGGCCAAGAAAGGCCGGATGGACGCCTTTGAAGAGTTGGTGGCGCGGCATCGCGATAAAGTTTATGCACGGGCCTACAGCATGATGCGCAATGAGGACGAGGCCGTTGATCTTTCTCAGGAAGCCTGGGTGAAGGGCTGGCAGCGGCTGAAGCAGTTTCAAGGTGAAGCCAGCTTTGTGACTTGGATTACACGGATCGTCATCAACCTTTGCCTGGACCAGTTGCGGAAACAGAAACGAGTTCGTGCCGAGTCCATCGAGCAGTTGGACGAAGAATTGGGCGGAGTCGAACGGCAAATGCCGATCGTGAATCCGAATCCGACGGAGAAGCTGGAGCGCGTTGAACTCCGCCAGAGAATTGACCGGGCGCTGGGCCAGTTGTCGTACGAGCATCGCACCGTGCTGGTCTTGCATGAATTTGAAGAATTGGAATATAAAGAGATTGCCAAACGCATGGAATGCTCCATCGGGACGGTGATGTCCCGGTTGTTTTACGCGCGGCGAAAAATGGCGGCGTTGCTCGCCGGGTTGAAACGGGAAGAGTTACGATGAACACAGAAAACCTCCTGAAATTGCAGGCTTACCTGGATGACGAGTTGATGGCCGAGGAGGCTCGGCAAGTAAGCGCCTGGCTCGCGAACGATCCGGAAGCTCAAACTGTTTGCCGGCACCTCCGCGATACCAAAGCCTGGTTTGCCGGGAATGAGCTGCCGGTCAAAGTGCCGGAGTCGCGGGAGTTTTATTGGTCGAAGATCGAGCGCGAGATTGCGCGGCTTGAAGTGGCGTCCGATCGCCAACCTTCACCAGTGGCCAGATGGTGGATGCGCCTGGCTGTGCCGCTCGCGGGCGTGGCGGTGCTGGTTTTCCTGTTGCTATTCGCCGTCAAGCCATTCTCCAGATCTGGTGCCTTGGCAGGCTATTTTCATGAGATCGATACACCGCTCGAAGAAGCCAATGCGATTTCCTTTCATTCTCAAGCAGCAGGCATGACGGTCGTGTGGATTGACAGCGGGTCAAATTAGTGATTAAGAGGGCCGATTACAGACAAACATGCCTTTGATGAGAGCCGACAGTTTCTTCGCGCCATTGCTCCTGGGAATAGTCTTCACGCTCGGAATCGAGAGTGCCGAACCCAAAGCCAGCGACCGAAAATTCGAGGCCCAATTGATTTGGGGAACCGAAAAGAAATCAGATGACCCCAAGTTGAAGAAAGTGGACTCGGAAGTGGTGGCGGGACTGCAAAAGATTTTCAGGTGGCCGCATTACTATCAAGTGACGAACGTGACGTTTGTCGTTCTGGCCAAGCCGAAGCCGGGCACGCGGGTAAAACTCAGCGACAAATGCGAAATCGAGGTCAGTGACAAGGGCAAGCCAATGACCGAAGTTAAGTTGTTCGGTGAAGGAAAACTCGTCAAGACGATCAACCAGGCGATCGCCCAATGCTTGGTCATCGGAGGGGACGTCCCGAATCAGACCGCCTGGTTTGTTGTTTTGACCCCGAAGTAGGCCGGTTTTCTTTCCTCAAGACCGCTTCCTGTTTTCGCTATTGTTGGAGGACCTGTCCTTTTCGTGAAGCTCCACAATATACTGGGGCGGCGGCTCAGTGTTCCCACAAGTCCTAGTGTTCCCTGACCAAGAAATATGAGAATATCGTTGTGTTGGGGGACTAGTTTTCTTACTCTTGTGGGGCCTGGATGTTGAACGATTCCGACGCCTGGAAATGAGTGGAGCGAAGTCGTCGGAGAAGTGGTAATTTCTTTGGAATATGTCTGCGGTTGCGAAGGAAGCTGAGAAATACGACGCCTCGAAAATCGACAAGCTTGAGGGCCTTGAAGCGGTCCGAAAGCGTCCGGGCATGTACATTGGCGACCCGGATGAACGGGGGTTGCACCACTGCGTTTTTGAAGTCCTGGATAACTCCATCGACGAACACCTCGCTGGTTTCTGCAATCGAATCGATGTTGCGATCCATGTGGACGGTTCCTGTTCGATTCGCGATGACGGCCGCGGAATCCCCGTGGACATGCACCCGAAATTTCACATGCCCGCCGTGGAATTGGTCCTCACGAATCTCCACGCGGGCGGCAAATTCGGCCAGGGGGCGTACAAGTATTCGGGCGGCTTGCACGGCGTGGGCGCAAAATGCGTCAACGCGCTCTCCGATTGGTTCAAGGTCGAAGTCTCGCGCGACGGAAAGGTGTATTACATGGAGTTCGCGCGCGGCATTACCATGCGCAAGTTGGAGGTGATCGGGAAATCCAAGCACACGGGGACGCTGATCACGTTCAAGCCCGACTCCACGATCTTCACGATCACGACGGAGTTCAAGTTTGAGATCCTGGCCAACCGGCTGCGCGAACTCGCCTTTCTTAACCCCGGAGTTGAGATCCTCCTCACGGACGAACGCATCGAAAACAAAAGCGAGCGGTTTTTCTACAGGGACGGCATCGAGGAATTTGTCAAGCAACTCGGCAAGAATAAGCAGGTGATCCACCCCAAACCGATCATCCTGACCCGGCAAAAAGAGGAGGTGTTCGTCGATTGTGTCCTCCAGTACAACGACAGCTACAACGATCAAATTCTTTGCTTCGCGAACTCGATCGCCAACTCCGACGGCGGCACGCATCTCACAGGCTTCCGGACAGCCCTGACTCGCGCGATCAACCAATACGCCAAGGGCAATAATCTTTTGAAAGAGAAAGATCCGCCTATTTCCGGCGATGATGTCCGCGAAGGATTGGTGTGCGTTCTGAGTGTCAAGCTGCCCAATCCGCGCTTTGAATCGCAAACCAAAGTGAAGCTGGTCAACACCGAGATTGACGGCGTCGTCTCGTCCGTCGTGTACGAAGGCTTGATGAGCTATTTCGACGCGAATCCTTCCGTCGCCAAGAAAATCGTCGATAAAGCGCTCCTGGCAGCCCGCGCGCGCGAAGCTGCCCGCAAGGCTCGCGAAACCGTCCGGAAAAGTGCTTTAACGGGCGGAGGGTTGCCAGGGAAACTGGCGGATTGCTCCGACCGCGATCCTGCGAACACGGAGTTGTTCATCGTCGAAGGTGACTCGGCCGGCGGTTCAGCCAAACAAGGGCGTGACCGGCGTTTCCAGGCGATTCTCCCGATTCGCGGCAAACTCATCAACGTGGAGAAGGCGCGGCTCGACAAGGTTCTGCAGAACACTGAAATCCAAACGATGATCACCGCCATCGGCACGGGGATCGGCACCGGCGAAGGCGAGGGCGCGTTCAATCTCGAGAAACTGCGCTATCACAAGATTATTATCATGACCGACGCGGACGTGGACGGTTCGCACATCCGGACGCTGCTCTTGACCTTTTTCTATCGCCAAATGCCGGAGCTCGTCAAACGGGGCTACGTGTATATCGCCCAGCCGCCTCTCTACCAGGTGACGCGCAAGAAGCGCGTCGAGTACGTCGAGGACGACGTACAGATGAACAAGATCCTGATTCAACTCGGAACCGAGGATGTTCGTTTGCGGAATCTGGCTGACGGAAAGGAACTGACGCAGAAACAGCTCGGCGAAATCCTCGAACTATTGGCGTCGCTCGACAAATACGCCAAAGCGTTGCGCCGCCACGGGGGCGAATTTGGAGATTACCTCGAGCACCGACACGCCCGAACCCAGGAGTTGCCCCGCCATCTGGTCAAAGTGCGCGACGGCAATGACGAATTCGTGCATTACTTTCATACCGAGGTGGAGTTGGAAAAATTTGGGAGCGAGAATCCCGATCTGAAACTGTTCGGCGATGTCGAGACGGACACTGCCCTGCAGGAGAAAAGCCGGAATGGAAATACCCGCCGGGCGCGCCACGTCGAATTGCACGAAAGCAAAGCGATTGCGGATCTTCTGGGAAAACTGTCCCGGAAAGGCCTCAACGTCGAACACTACTCCGCCCAGGACAATCCGCTGTTCGAATTGATCGAAGGCGAGGGTGAGAAGGCGCAGGTGACACCGCTCTTCTCCATCGCGGAGATTCTTTCGAGCGTCAAGGAAGCGGGCAAAAAAGGCATCCAGATCAAACGCTTCAAAGGATTGGGCGAGATGAACGCCAAGGAGCTGTTCGAAACCACAATGAATCCGGCCAACCGAAAACTGCTCCGCATCGATGTGACCGATGGCGTTGAGGCCGAAGAAATGTTCACCAAGCTGATGGGAGACGAGGTGGAGCCGCGCCGGCAGTTCATCGAAGACAACGCGCTGAACGTGCGCAATCTCGATATCTGAGTTTGTTAGCCCGCGCGTATGCCTGAGTCTGACGGTCCAAGCAACATCCCCGGAGGGGATACCCCTCTTTTCGCCGCGAACGAAAAGATCGACAAAATCAACGTTGCGGATGAGATCAAAAACTCATTCCTCGACTACTCGATGTCGGTCATTATTTCGCGCGCTCTGCCCGATGCCCGTGACGGCTTAAAGCCTTCCCAGCGCCGTATTCTCTATGCGATGCACGATCTGAGCCTGTTCCCGAACCGGCAGCATCGGAAATGCGCTAAGATTTGTGGTGACACCAGCGGCAATTACCACCCGCACGGCGAGGCCGTAATCTATCCAACCCTGGTCCATATGGCTCAGCCCTGGGCCATGCGCGAACGGTTGGTCGATGGCCAGGGAAATTTCGGCTCCGTCGAAGGCGATCCTCCTGCCGCCATGCGATACACCGAAGCGCGGATGACGCATCTGGGTGCGGCGCTCATGGAGGACATGGACAAGGACACGGTTGATTTCGTCCCGAATTATGATGAGAGCGGGAAAGAGCCCACCGTCTTGCCGGCCGCATTCCCGAATTTGCTCATCAACGGCGGCACCGGCATTGCCGTGGGGATGGCGACGAATATTCCCCCGCACAACCTCGGGGAGATCATCGATGGCATTAGCGCGCAGATAGACCATCCCGAAATCACCACGGCTCAGTTGATGAAATACGTCAGGGGGCCCGACTTTCCGACGGCCGGCATGATCTGCGGGATTGACCCGATCAAACAATACTTTGAAACCGGCCGTGGCAGTCTGAAGGTTCGCGGCAAAATGGGGCTGGAGCAATTGAAGGGGGGCCGGGAGCAGATTGTCATCACCGAGATCCCTTACATCGTAAACCGAAAGACGCTGGTCGAACGCATCGCCGAACTGGTCAACGAGAAAATCATCACGGACATCACGGCCGTGCGGGATGAATCGGATGAACACACTCGAGTCGTGATTGAATTGAAGCGCGATGCGGTCCCGAAAGTCGTGATCAACAATCTTTACAAGTGGACCCAACTCGAAACCAACTTCGCCGTCAACATGCTGGCCATCGACCATGGCCGGCCCAAAATCCTCAATCTCAAGGAACTGATCAATTGCTACATCGAACATCGTCGCGAAGTGGTGTTGCGGCGCACGCGCTTCGAACTGAAAAAGGCTGAAGAACGGGCCGAGACTCTCGAAGGCTACTTGATCGCCTTGGCCAATCTGGACGAGTTCATTCGCATTATCCGCACTTCGGCCAATCGCGAGGAAGCGAAAGTGAAACTCCTGGCCTTCGAGTTCACGCGCGCCATGGTCGAACGATTTGGCGTGTTGATCCGAAGCGAAGCCCGCCTGACCAATGGCCGCTACGCCTTCAGCGAAGCCCAGACGATGGCCATCCTCGAACTGCGTTTATATCAACTCACCGGCCTGGAACGCGACAAAGTGAAGGCCGAATACACCGAGGTCCTCCGCCGAATTGAGGATTTGACGGACATTCTGGCCAAAGAAGCGCGGGTCAAGGCCATCATCAAAGATGAGCTTAAACAGATTAAGGAGAAGCATGCCGGGCCGCGGCTGACCCAATTAGTCCCGGACGAAGGCGAAATGGCGATCGAAGATCTCATCGCCAACGAAGGGGTGATCATCACGATCACGCATAACGGGCTCATCAAGCGGACGAATATCAGCTCCTACCGCTCGCAACGCCGTGGCGGCAAAGGCGTCATTGGCATGACGACGCGCGAAGGAACCGCCACTGAGGGCGACCGCGAAGATTTTATCGAACATCTCTTCACCGCCAGCACCCATGACGTTCTGATGTTTTTCACCAACACCGGGCGGGCTTACGTGGAGCGCGTTCATGAAATTCCGGACATGGGACGGACCGCGAAGGGCCGGAGCATCGCGAACCTGCTGGAACTGCACACGGGAGAAAAGATCGCCGCGCTGATCCGCATCAATGCCAAGACCGGCCCGAACAAAGAGGACATCACCTGGGAGCAACCTTTGTTTCTGTTCTTCGCCACCGAGAAAGGCACCGTCAAAAAGACCGCGCTCTCGGAGTTTGCCAACGTCCGCAAAGGCGGAATCATCGCCATCAGCATTGAGTCCGGCGATACTCTGATCGACGTGAAACTGACCAACGGCGCCAGCGAAGTGGTGCTGATCACGCGCGAAGGACAGAGCATCCGGTTCCACGAGGAAGACGTGCGGTCGATGGGGCGCCCCGCGACCGGTGTGCGCGGGATCACGCTCGAACCCAGCGACGCGGTGGTCGCCTTGGCTGTCGTGGTCTCACGGGGAACTCTTTTGGTCGCCGGCGAGAACGGCATTGGAAAGCGGACCGATTTCGAGGAATACCGGCTGCAGTCCCGCGGTGGAAAGGGCATCATCACGATGAAGACCACGGATCGAACCGGTCATGTGGTCGGGGCTTTGACCGTACAAGAAGAAGACGAAATCATGCTCATCACCGCCGGCGGCCAGATGGTGCGGATTTCGGTTAAAGACATTCGGGAAACCGGGCGCAATGCCCAGGGCGTGAAACTAATCGACCTCGTGGAAGGGGACAAACTTCAAGCCATTGCGCCCGTCATCAGCGAAGAGAAGGAAGATCAGCAGGAGGAATTGCTGTCTCTCCCCACGTAACACCGCGGTCCCCGCTCATTTTGGTGGCCCGGCGCCCGGACAAGTCCCAACGGACTCCGGGAGTCAAAGTCCAACTCAGAAATCGAACTTCATGCGCAAGAGAAGGGTTCGTTCGCGGGGAAGTTCGGTATGGAGATTGAGTGGATTGAACCGATAATCCCGATCGGTGAGGTTGAGCACACCCAAGGCGACCTCGGCGCGGCGGTTCGCAAACCGATATCCAAGGTATCCATTGAAGTGCCAGAAGTTGTTTCCAGGGAGGTCGGCGGCGTAACCGCGATTGCTCTGGCGGTTTTACCGAATCGGAGCGACGCGAATTGAAGACACTCGGCCGATCCTGCGCAAACGCCCGCCATTAAACTCGCGGCGGGTATGATTTCAACGATGGAAAACTCGGAGCGCGTGATTGACGATCGAAAGCGAAGGAGATACACATACCTCACAAGCCCGCAACAGAGCCGAACCAGAACCAGAACCGGAACGCTTATGCGCATCTCAAACAATAACGCCCTCCATTCACGCCGGACAGGCCGTCGGCCTTCCGGATTCACCTTGATCGAACTGCTGGTGGTGATCGCGATCATTGCGATCCTCGCCGGCATGCTCTTGCCAGCTTTGGCCAAGGCAAAAACCAAAGCCACCGGCATCAAGTGTCTCAATAACACCAAGCAGCTCACGTTGGCTTGGACTTTGTACGCGGACGATCACAATGACCGGGTCGTGCGCAATTATCTAAGTGATCCAAGGGCCTGGATTGGAGGCAATGTGTCATCGATGCCAGGTGCCACGAACATCAATGATATTCGGAACGGGCAACTCTGGCGTTACAACGAGTCGCTTGAGATTTACCGTTGTCCAGGCGACGCTCTCGGATTCAGAGTGGGGGGTAAATCCGTGATCCGCGTGCGAAGCTTTTCCATGAGCGGCCGCATGGGAGGTGATCCGGCCTGTTGCGATTTCGTGAACCCTGGTATTCCGTTTTTCCTCAAAACGGTTGAGATCAATGACCCGAGTCCCACTCGCGCCTTCGTCTTCGTGGACGAAAACGCCGACAGCATCGACGACGGATTCTTCGCGGTGCAGGCGAAAGTTCCCAACAACGGTTACTGGCAGAATACGCCAGCCAGCCGGCACGGGAACGGCGGCATTCTGTCATTTGCGGATGGTCACGCCGAGAATTGGCGGTGGATCGAAGGCACGTCACAAAAGCTGAAAGGCGTGAACAACAACACGAAGAAGGGCGACCGCGATCTCGAACGATTTCGGTTGGCGACGTATGTGCCGCCCGACAAGGCCCTCTGAGAACCGCGTTTGCCTCTGAACAGCCTGGGAGTTATGGGGTGGAGTGGAGACTGGGCGATTGACGGATTCGAGGAAAGGAGTTAGATACCGTCCAGACCCGCAAACATAATGAAACAACAACTCGCCTAATTATGCGCAGACCAACAGCCAACCCCCTTCGCCCTCAGCGGACAAGCCGCTGCGTTTCCGGTTTCACCCTGATCGAGCTTCTGGTGGTGATTGCCATCATCGCCATCCTGGCCGGCATGCTCCTGCCCGCGCTCGCCAAGGCCAAGACGAAAGCCCAAGGCACGGCTTGCCTTAACAATCTGAAACAACTCCAGCTTTGCTGGATCATGTACGGGGATGACAACAACGATAATCTGATCCTCAATTATCTGGGAAATCCCAATGCCTGGATCGATGGGCGCTTTTCGGTTTCCTCCTCGCCGGGTTGGACGAATATCACGATTATTACAAACGGCGCCCTGTACAAATACAACTCGTCGCTCGACATCTACAAATGCCCCGCCGACGAACCTTGGCCGCCCACCGGGGCCAAGAAGATCCGGCGCGTCCGGAGTTATTCGATGAGCGGCCACATGAACGGCGACCAGGATTGGGTGCAGCAAAACAAGGTGGTGGCCTTCAAGAAATACAGCGACATCAAGGCGCCTTCGCCCGCCCGAGCCATGGTGCTCGTGGACGAAAACCCTTACACCATCGACGACGGCTACTTTGCGGTGCGCTGCTTTGACACCGTTCCGTATTGGCAAAACGCGCCGGCCGGCCGGCACAATGCCGGGGGCGTGCTCTCCTTCGCGGACGGGCACGCTGAATTATGGAAATGGGTGGAGGCAAACACCCCGAGGATCAAAACCTTGGACGCCCCGGCGGTAAAACCCGTTGACCGAGACCTTCAGCGGCTGCAAAAGACGGTTGTGGACCGCGCCGAGCTCGGAAAATAATCCGACTTATTTCAACCGGTCGAAGGTCTGCTTCAGGATTTGCCAATCCTTCAGACCTTTGACTTTCTCCTGGGCGGCGGCGTTGATCTTCGCCTCGTTGGCGTTCTTGGTCGGGCAACTCGCCTTGTAGAGAATCCCGAAGTAACCGGGGAATGCCGCGTCCGCCAACTTGTAAGCCGCGATTTCGTCCGCCACGTCGTGGTCCGCCGGAACGGTGTTGAACACGCCGCCTTTGCGCGGGTTGGAGGCATCGAAGGCGCCTTCGTAGAATTCCACGCATTCACTCAGGCATTCCACAAAGCTGAAGCCGTCATGGTCCATGGCCGCTTCCATCATCTGGAGGACGTGGTTCGGGTTCGTGTGGGTGGTGCGCGCGACGAAGGTGGCCCCGGCGGAAATCGCCTGCTTCAGAGGATTGATCGGACGGTCCACGGCACCCCCAACGTCGGTCTTGCTCTTGAAACCTTGCGGCGACGTGGGGGAGGTCTGCTTTTTCGTCAGACCGTACACCCAGTTGTCCATCACGACATAGGTCATGCGGATGTTTTTCCGCGCCGTGTGATTGAAGTGGTTGCCGCCGATGGAAAACGCGTCTCCGTCCCCGCCGAAGACAAACACGTGCAGATCGGGCCGGCTCAGAGAAACGCCGCTGGCAAAAGGCAGAGCGCGGCCATGGATGTAATGAACGCCATGCGCTTGCACAAAATAGGGAAAACGGCTGGAGCAACCAATGCCGGCGATCGTCGTGATTTTCTCATGCCAGAGTTTGCGCTTTTCGATCAACTTGAAATAAAGCGCCAGAACCGAAAAATCCCCGCAGCCTGGGCACCAGGTTGGCTGGTCTGCGGCAAGCTCTTTCTTCGAGAGCGGTTTTCGGTCTGAAGCTGGAAGGACGACCGAAGTCAGGTCGCCGGCTCGTGCCGGCGCATCAGTAAGCGACGAACTCATAGAACGGCAAAAAGATTGAGAATCTGGTTTAAGGTTAACTTAAATTTTTCGGACGCCGGCTTCGAGGTAGTTCCTGACCGCGCCCAGGATCTCTTTGACTTTGAAGGTCAATCCATCGGTCTTCGTGATGCTTCGGATTTTCGGATCGCAATACTTCGCACGGAGCAGTCCCGCCAATTGGCCGTGGCCGTAGATGCCCTCGTCGTTTAGCTCGACAACGAAGACATGGTTAAAGCCGGCGAAAATGTCTTCCAGGCCAGGCGGAAGCGGATTGATGTAACGAATATGGATGGACGAAACACTATCCCCGGCCGCACGGGCGCGATCGACCGCTTCTTTAATCGGGCCTTGCGTTGACCCCCAGCCGACCAGCAAGACGTTGCCTTCCGATGGTCCGTGTACGCGAGGCGTTGGCCATCGAGATCCCAGCGCTTGCAGCTTTTTCCGGCGTTTCGCCGTCATCTGTAGGTGGAGCTTCGGCGAAGCGGTCGGATGGCCTGCTTCGTCGTGTTCCAATCCGGTAATGATTGGATATTTGCCGCTTTGGATGAAAGTGCCAGGGGGCACGTGCCGCGTAATGCCGTCTGGCACGGAGAGGTCATACGGCTTCCCGTCTGGAACCGGAGAGAAATCCGGAGAAATATCCTGGAAGACCTTTTCGAAGTTCGGCTCCTCGAACGCTTCGATGCGCGTGGCGATGGCTTGATCGCTCAAAATGAGAACGGGGACGCTGTATTCGCGAGCAATGTTCACAGCTTCAATCGCGGTATAGAAACAATCTTCGACGTTCGCTGGAGCCAGAACGACGCGCGGGGAATCTCCGTGACCTCCAAAGACCGCGATATTCAGGTCGGATTGCTCGACGTTGGTTGGCATGCCGGTGGAGGGGCCGCCGCGCTGAATGTCGCAAATCACAAGCGGCACTTCGGCCATGACCGCCCACCCCAACGCTTCCGTTTTCAAGGAAATCCCGGGGCCGCTCGAACCGGTCACCGCGACCCTCCCGCCGTAGCTCGCGCCGAGCGCCATGGAAATCGAGGCGATTTCGTCTTCGCACTGAACGAAAGTGCCTCCGTACTTCGGCAATTCCCGCCGCAGGAGTTCCATAATGTCCGACCACGGAGTAATGGGATAACCTGCACCGAAGCGCACTCCGGCGGCGATCAATCCATAGGCCAGCGCCTCGTTCCCGGACATCACGACTTGAGGGCGATCCTTTTTCTGGCTCTCGGCGAACCGAAATGTTTCCAGGGTGTTTTCGAGAGAATGACCGTAGCCTGCGTGAAAGGCGGTGAGCGCGTTGTTCAGGACGCTGGTATCTTTTCCAGAGAACCGTTCGGAGATAAGCTGGGTCAACTTGGTGACATTCAAATCGAACATCTTTGCGACCAACCCGAGGGCGAAAATGTTCTTCCCCTTGTCTTTCGCCGTCCCTCCGATGGCTTCGACGGTCCGGCTGGAAATGGGCACTCCCACATGCCGATATTCTTTGTGCCACTCCGGGTTCGGTTCGACATGATCGGAATCGTAGAGAACGATGCCGCCCTTTTTGAGCGAACCGACGTGGTTTTCGTAAGAATGTTGATAAAACGCCATCAAAACGTCTGCATCATCCCCGGCACTGAGGACTTCTCCAGAACCAATCCGAACCTGGAAAATAGAAGGCCCCCCCGAGATGGTGGAAGGAATCGTCATGAAGGTCATGACTTCCTGTTCGCTCCGGCCCGCTAACCTCGCCAGGAATCCTCCTATCGCTTGAATCCCATCCTGAGAATTTCCGGCAATCCGAATCACTGCCTCGGAGATTCTCGATAATCCCGGACTGCGCCCCGCCGAAGGCGCAGTTATCGTTGCTTCACTCATTGAAAAGAATCCATTCCGTTGAGTGCCTCGCCGCGCGTCTCGTCGAGGCACGGTTGAAATTATTTGTTAGTTGATGCGTGTGGCATGCTGCCGAGTCACACTAACACCCGCAGACTCTCTGTCAAACGATTATCTGACGCTATATCCCGCTGTGTTGAAATAGCTTGCGAAGTTTTCAAACCGGTCATCCGGAGCGTCCAGCACGAGCCATAAGGCTTCATTCTTGATGCTAATTCCCTTTTCGTGGCCGCTAATCACAGCGGCAGCTCATTTCGATTTGTTCCAACCCTCGCGCCAGGCCATAGCCGTGCGGTTGGTCGCTGACGTAGCCGTTTTGTTGACGAACGAGAGCTTTTACTTGTTCAACCGCGTTGCTGGGCGCGATCAGCCACCGGGCACGAGTCGTCGAAAGCATTGGCAGGTCGTTCAGATGGTCCCCGGCCGCGGCCGTCTCGCCAGGTGTGACACCAACACGACGGGCGATCTCGGCCAGCGCTGAGCCTTTGTTGTAGTCCGCATGACTCAGCCGGGCGTAAATGTGATTTCGGACAACGGTCAGATTCGGGACGTTGCTACAGTAATCGTTCAGGTAATCGTGAATCACGTCGGCGTCCTGGCTCGATTGGGCAATCAAGCATAATGGAGAATAGGTGTCCTCGTACACCTTGGCCTCGAACCGGCGATTGATCCAGTTGGCTAGCCGAGGCATATCGGATCGAACTTGGGCGAAAATCCTTTCGTGGGCTTTGCCGCAGCGCGAATTCCAGTCTGCCCAGCCGATGTATGTCGAATCGCGCCGTTCATGAATCTCGCGTTCCACCGTCACCACGAAATCCGGCCGGTTGGGAAATCGCGCTCGCACCAGGCTGTCCAGCAAGCTGGGCAAATCCCGTCCGGTGTTGATCACCCAAATCACTCCCCTGGCCTGCATCCTCCCGATCATCCGTTGCGCGGGAAACGGGATGGGCGGCTCATCACTTTCCTCGTGCAACGTTCCGTCAAAATCAGTGGAAAGGAGTTTTATCGGGTCGTGCATTCTTCCGTTCGATCAATTTGAACACGGTGCGCGTCCCTTCCAGTCTCAGTCCGCGCTTGCATGGCGGCTACACTGGTGCCATATCCTTGATTGTCAAAACGAATCTATGGCGAACCTGCAGGACCAGCACGACGATGCGATGTACGACTTCAGCAAGGGCAAATACGATGAGGCTATCGCAAAGTTGAGATCCATCCTTGCGGACGATCCAAATTATTTCGACGCTCAACTCTCGCTGGGAATGGCTTACTGCCGAAAGGGAGACTACGCCTCTGCCATCGCCGAAGG
Source organism: Verrucomicrobiota bacterium (assembly GCA_016190065.1). Taxonomy (GTDB): domain Bacteria; phylum Verrucomicrobiota; class Verrucomicrobiia; order Limisphaerales; family SIBE01; genus VHCZ01. The sequence continues at coordinate 10,232 of JACPRI010000107.1, read as the reverse complement.
CCACAAAGCCGAGAAGCTCAAGCCGAAGGAACAGCTCGTCCACACAAACCTGTCGCTGTTTTACATGAAAAGCGGCGACAAAAAGACAGCCGAACATCACGGCTTGCAGGCTCGAATCGCGTCCTGGCGAGAATCGTCTCCCCCGACGGACTCGGCCTCTCTCGACGCCGAGTTGGCGATGGCTCAACCCAAACCGCCTCCTGCCAAGTTGCCGGATAAGTTTCCGGAAATGCCCTGGAAGAAAAAACCTCCGGTCGGCCGCGGGGGACACGAGCACAAATGATTGATTGAAAGCACTGGGATCTTCTTAAGTTATGAAATTATGAAGTCAGCCTACGAAATTGCAATGGAGCGCCTGAACAAGTCGGGCCCTCCACCGGCCAAATTGACGGACGAGCAAAAGAAGCAATTGGCGGAATTGGATTCGGTTTATGCGGCCAAGGTTGCAGAGCGCGAGATTTTCGTGAAGGGCGAGATGGCCAAGGCGGCGGCCAGCGGAGATTACGAAGCGATGCAGCAGATCGAAAAACAGCTCCTCAGCGACCGAAAGTCCTTGCAGACCGAACTCGAAGAAAAGAAGGAAAAAATCAGGGATGCCGCGAAATCCTGAGACGAAGAAGCGCATTAATCTGGATCTCGTGAGGGCGCCAGTTCTCCAAGGACCGATCTTCACAACACCAGGACGTCCGGGTGGCGGAGCCTCGCGCGTCCGGCCGTAACGCGGTCACGCTGGAGAATCCGTGCGCCAGAGCTCGAAAAACTGGAGAGCCACGACCACCATCGCGTGGCGAATCCTTCCGGAAGAGATCAAACCTTGAATTTCATGAACCGGGACCAGGCGCGTGATTAGATCCTCGCCGTGATCGAGCTCAGTCCGGTGCTGCTGCCGGCAGTTTTGGATCAAGACAGTGTAACACGTGTTGCTCATGATGGCTGGGTTGGGAAACACCTGTCCCAACATCAACGGGCTGTCTCCTGCGTAGCCAGTTTCCTCGCGGAGTTCACGCGCGCCGGCGGCCAGCGGCGAGTCGTCCGCAGGATCGATAACGCCTCCCGGCACCTCCAGTTCAACAGTATTGGAGCCATGACGATATTGCTCAACCATCACCAGATGATCGTCGGTCGTGAGTGCGATGACGTTGACCCAATTAGCACTGTCGATGATGAAGATGTCCTGGCACGCCCCGGTGCGTGGAGACCACTTCATCTCCTGCCTGATTTTGAAAATCCTGAAATCCCCGGCCATTGATGAGGAAAGGGTTGGCCAAGGCTGAATCATAGCTCGCTTAACGCGGAGTGGGTTCGATTGTCCGATTCAAAGCCCCTTTTCTTTGGCTGCCCAACCTTGCTTCATCAGGTTGATCAAATGCATCACGGCTTGTTCGTAGGTCGTTCCTTTCTGCGCGCACAATTGCCTCGCACGCTTCTCGAGTTGAGCGGCCAGCTCCATCGATTTCTCGGCTGGGCAGCCCATCGCGGCGAGGAGGTTGGGAAGCTCACCGGAATTCATTGATAGGAGACTAATCGCGCACGGCTTCTTTCAGCGAGGTTTTTCTCCAAAACCGGGACGTTCAGACAGAAGGGACAATCCGGAAGAAACGCGATGAATTGCTCGGAAAGCGTCTAACCCAAGAGCCGGAGAGCAGATTGAGGAATGGCATTCGCCTGAGCCAGCATGGCGGTGCCTGACTTCCGCAGGATGTCATGACGGACGTATCGCGTGCTCTCCTCCGCCACATTGACGTCCCGGATTTCCAGTTCCTCCCGGTCAGGACTAATATCCATGGCCGACAACTGCTCGCCGGTGGAGTTCAATCGCTGGATATCGACGCTTACTTTCGCCCGCAGGTCGGCCACCGCCTCCAACGCATGGTGGATCGAGTTCACGGCGGCCGACGCGTCTTTCGCGTTGTTGATGGTCGTCAATTCCGGATCGGAAGTATTTTCGAGACACTCGTTCAACTGCACCGTGCGAAGCGAAGAGGCCCCCTCCGGCCGGGCGCGCAGGTTGCCGGCTTCCCCCGCCGCCTCCAGCGCGCCCGGTTGAAACAAGTTGATCGCCTTGAACATCTTATTCTCAATCTCCCGGATCCGATTCTGCAACTGAGTAAACTCGATGGTGTAAGTCTGCCGCTCCGCTTCGCTCTGGGCTTCATTCTGTGCCATGACGGAGAGTTCGTTCATTCGCCGCAACGATTCCTGCACTTTGCTGAGAAAGGCATCCTGCGTTTGGTTGAAGGTGATCGCGTTGATCAGGCCGAAGTTGGCCATCCTGGCTTGGGGGGGGTGCGGAGGGTGCGATCCGATGGTGACCACATCGTCTTCGACGGCGACGACTTCCTGTTGTGAGGATCGTTTCCCGCGCGAATGCTTCCAGTTGGGCGAGTGGAACGACTGCGCGTTTTGATCGCTTGAGGTGAGCGAACCGATTGACCAGGCATCCCGTTGAATAACCATAAGACAAATCCATTTGTCTGTCGCACGAGCGGCATCCTTGCCGCTGGATAGGCCTGCGGCGAACCTAGTTACGGAATCTCCGGTTTCGCCCGTTACGGCTTATCAATCTCTATAGTCGGCGGTTCCGATCGAAACTTTAGCCGTCGTTGACGTATGTGATTTGGAGACGCGAGGACTTGAGAGAGTGCGCGATGTGCAGATTCGCGGGGCAATCTCGGATAGATAGATAGATAGCTTAGTTTAGCAGGCGGCATCATTCTCCCAGACGCTGAAGCATGTCATGGCGAGATTGAAGGCCTTGAAGGCGTGAATGGTGCGCGATAGAGGGTTCGAACCTCTGACCCCTACCGTGTCAAGGTAGTGCTCTACCACTGAGCTAACCGCGCACAAATAGCGAGAACGCGAGATACTATGCGGTGGTCAAAAATGGCGGCAAGCAATTTCGTGGCTCGCTCCAGACGACTGGCGGGACAACCTGCGTCATTGCGGCGCGATCCAATGAGACAGAAGCCAGCTATGTCCCTTGAAAATGAACTCGCAAAGCGCCAAAGGATTCTTCGCACTTTAGTAACAAAGTCAGTCGAGGCTTAACACTTGCTTCAACGCGGTCAGACATCGCTCGTTCTCTTGTGGCGTGCCGACCGAAATGCGAATCCACTCCGGCAATTGGTAGCCCGCCATCGGCCGGGTGATGATCCCGCGCTTCTGCATTTCTCCGAAAATCCGCTGGCCATCACCGACGCGCACCAGAATGAAATTGGCCGCCGCAGGTACGAATTGCAGTTTCAGATCCCGAAATGCGCGCTCGAAGAACCGAAGACCAGTCGCGTTGTTCGCACGTGTGTTGGCCAGGTGCTCGGTGTCGTCGAGCGCGGCCAGCGCACCGGCTTGCACGAGCGAATTGATGTTGAACGGCTGGCGAACTTTCTCCAGCGCCGCGATCAGTTCAGGATGACCGATTCCGTAGCCCAGTCGCAAGCCGGCGAGGCCATAGACTTTGGAGAAGGTCCGCATCAGCAGCAGATTTGTTTTCGACCCATTCCGGATAAGTGGGAGCAGATCTGCCGGATCCTGAAGGAATTCAATGTAGGCTTCGTCCAGCACGAGCAAGGTGCTTTCCGGGGTTCCATTCACCAGACGCATCACTTCCTCCCGCGGCGCAAGCGTGCCGGTGGGGTTGTTCGGGTTGGCCACGAAGACCACGCGCGTCCGAGGGTTGATTGCGGCGCGCATCGCGGGCAGATCATGTCCGTAGTTGTTTGCCGGAACCGTGATCAGGTTCGCTCCGAACATGCGAGCGATGATCGGATAAATGGCAAAGCAATACTGCGACACGATAACGTCCGCACCCGGCGCCATGAGCGTGTGCCCGACGAACTCGATGATTTCGTTGGAACCGTTGCCGAGAATGAGGTGATGCGGCTCGAGGCGGAGCTTCGCGGCAAGTTTTTGTTTGAGATAGAAGGCATTGCCGTCGGGATAAAGGTGGAGATGGTTCAGCGCCTGGCGCATCGCTTTCAATGCGGCGGGAGAAGGCCCGAGCGGGTTCTCGTTCGAGGCCATCTTGATGATGTCATGCGCGGGCAACCCTAATTCACGGGCGACCTCTTCGATGGGGCGGCCCGGCTGATAGACCGGCAGGTGCTTCAGGGCCGGATTAAGCGGCAAAGGATTTGGATTCACAGCGCCTCCACAATTCGTCCCACATCGACGTGCTTCGCGATGAGGTCCCGGATCAACGCGATTTTTTCCGTTTCGTTTGGGCGCGTCTTCACGATCAAATCGTGCACTTTGGACGCCACGTCATAACTGTCGTCCGACACCACGAGAACCGGGAATGGCATCTTCTCGATGATGCGTCGGGCGCCTGGACTCGGGCGAAGGCTGCCCGTCAGGATGACTCCGGCCAAGCCGTCATTGCCGCTGAGCAAAGTTGAAGCCGCGGCCAGGATGATATCCTCACGGTCGCCCGAAGCGATCACGAGTACGCCGGGCCGGAAGAAGCTCGAAGCATTCTGGACCTCCATCGCGCCCACAATCACTTCTTCAACGCGGTTGTGAACTTGGTCAGGGCCGTTCAACAGGTCCGCTCCGAGTTCCTCTTGGACGAACTCCATGGTTGGCCGCGTGAGCATCGCTTGGTGCGGGATCACACCGAGCAATTCCAGGTTCTTGCGCTTGAGTCCGCGCCGCGCGAAGTCGGCGATGTAATCGATTTTCTCCGGCGTCACTTTGTTCAGGATCACTCCGATGATCTCGACGCCTTCCTTATCGAAGAGCGCCTGATTGAGGGACACCTCGTCGATGGGCCGGCCGATTCCGCCTTGAGTGACGATGATGACTTTGGACTGCAGGATTTTTGCGACCCGCGCGTTCGACAGGTCGAAGACCGATCCGACCCCGGCGTGCCCCGAACCTTCGCAGAGCACGAAATCCTTCTCCCAGGCCACGCGATCGAACGCCTTTTGGATGCGCTTCACGAGCGCGTCGTAATTCGAGGATTGGAGATATTTGCGTGTGAAGTCGGGTTCGACAGCGATGGGACTCATGTCCACCAACGGGCAATTCAATTGATACACGCGGTCCATCAGGATCGTGTCCTCATCGATCTTTTGTTCATCGATTTCCACGAATCGCTGGCCGACGGGTTTGATGTATCCGATCCGAGGATAAACGTTGCGTAGTGCGGCCAGCAGGCCGAGTGAAGTCGTGGTCTTGCCGTCGTTTTGCCGGGTCGCCGCGATAAAAACGCGGGGGGTGACAATGTTCATGGGAGCAAACGAAGTAGCCGCGCCTTAAATCCTCTGGCTGAATCTTGAATTCTATTCCCCTGGCAGATGCCGCGCGGTCTCAGGATAAAGCAATTTGTAGGCGATGCTTTGCACCCCGACGATGGCGGCCACACCCAGGATGTCGTGCGCGTTCGAGCCGCGCGACACATCGGCCGCGGGCCGATCCATCCCCAACAGAATCTGGCCGTACGCGTGAGCCCGCGAGATGTGCTGCACGAGCTTGCTGCCGATGTTGCCGGAATTCAGATCCGGAAAGATCAGAACGTTGGCCCGGCCGGCCACTTTGCTATCCGGGAGTTTCCGGGCCGCGATTTCGGGGACAAGCGCGGCGTCTAATTGCAATTCGCCGTCGAATTCCGCTTCGAGATTTCGTTGACGGGCCTTTTGTTCGGCTAGCGCCGTGGCGGCTTGCACTTTGCCGATCGTCGGGTGCGTCGCGCTGCCCTTGGTCGAATACGAGAGCATGGCCACGCGGGGCGGCACGCCCAACATCTGCCGGGCCAGTTCCGCCGTCGAGAGGGCGATGTCGGACAGTTGACCCACCGTCGGCTCCGGGATCACGCCGCAATCGGCCATGAACATCACGCCGTTCTCGCCGAAGCGCGTGTCTTCAACTTCCATGATCATGCAACTGGACGCCGTCGTGGTCTGCGGCGCGACGCGGATGATCTGGAACAAGGGGCGCAAGACGCTTCCGGAAATCTCGTTCGTGCCCGAGACCAGGCCGTCGGCCTGATTCATCGCGACCATCATGGCGCCGAAGTAATTGGGCCGAAGCATCGCTTCCCGCGCTTCTTTCTCGCGGACGCCTTTGTGGCGCCGCAACAGTTCAAACCGCCGGGCGAAGTTCTCCAGTTCCTCGCTTTCGCTCGGATTGATGATGCGCACGCCTTCCATCGAGACATTCAGCAGCTCGGCTACTTCTTTGACTTTGGATCGGTCCCCTAACAGGATGGGAACGCCGAGACGCAAAGAGTGGAACTGCCGCGCCGCTTGCAGCACTCGCGGCTCGGTCCCTTCCGGAAAGACAATCCGCTTTGGATGCCGCTGTAATTTTTCAATGATGTTACCAATAAATCGCATGAGGCTTTAAGTTACGGGGCGCCGGGGAAACTGCAACTCAGGAACGGGTTGAATGGGATGAAAGGGTTAAATGGGTTAAATGGGCTAAAACGTTAAAACGTTGAATCATTGAAGCGTAAAATGGCTGCACCGGACGGGAACTGGCTCAGCCGAGACTTATGGCCGCCTCAGTAGAAGTTCGCGGTGCGGCTCGTGGTCGTTGTTCCACTTGCGCAAGATTTCCTCGCTTCGGTCGAGAAACAACTCTCCATTTTTCCAAGTCTCACCGTGGCCGTCGGCAAAAATGACATTGCACCGCGCGCGATGTCTTTGGCGTGCCGCAGCCGTTGTCGGAGAAGTGATCCGCTCGCCTTTGGAGTTCCGGGTAACCGTCGTTCCGTAATTGATCCCCATTACGTTGTCCTTGCCAAAATCATTGCACACTTCACCAGCTTGTTCCGTGAATGCGTCACCAAAGGCAAGCATGTCGCCGGGAACCTTTACTCGAAAAGCAGGCAAACCTGCGAGGTAGGATGACAAACCCAGATCGCCAGCATGAAAGCCCTGGGTTCCGGACATAGGTACTGCGTCGCTGGTGGTAACGCCGTCGCGGTTGTAACCGTAGCTTGGACCTCCGAATCTGGTTTTCCTCCCCGGACATCCATCGAGGCCTGTCAGGCCATCCGCCGCAGCGGAGACATAGTTTGCCAACACGCGGTTCCAGATTCCATTCAACCCCGTGAAAGGAGGGTATTTGTCAAAATCCTCCAGGTACATATTCATCGCCAGCCCCAGTTGCCTGAGATTGCTCTGGCATTTTATCGAACCAGCGGCTGATCTCGACCCAACGAGCGCGGGAAGAAGCAAACCAGCCAGAAGAGCGATGACACCGATCGCCACCAGCAACTCGATCAACGTGAATGCATTGCTCTCCGCGGAGTTGCCCCGGATCGGGCGCCCATTCGTGTTTACGCTGGCCATGGGAGAATTCGAGGCTACTGGTAGGTGATCAATCTGTCTTGGCTTTGAGCGTCCGGGATTCGGCGACGCCATCGCTGATGAAATTGATGGTCACTTCCTTCGAGCCTGCGGCTTCGATCGCCTCGCGAAACTGCCTCGGCGTCTTGACCTGTTTCTGGCCGATCTGGGTGATGATATCCCCCGGCTTGAACCCCACCAGCGCCGCGGGACTGTTCGGTTGAATCTCGGTCACGATCACGCCCTCTGCCTTCTTAACCTCAAATTCCTTCGCCAACTCTTCCGTGACCGTTTGCACGGTCAAACCGAGCGTGGGTGTTGCCTCGGTGTCGGAGCTTCTCGCGCGCCGGGCCAGCGAGATTTCCTCTTCGGGCCAGGTTTCGGTCTTGATTTTGATCTGGAGATCTTTCCTGCCGCCGTGGTCGTCCAGGCGCGCAACATCCAGCAGGATGGTGCTGCCGATCTTTTTGGAACGGATCGCGTCTCGCAACTCCTGGACATTCGCCACCGGCCGGCCTTCCACGGCCTTGATGATGTCAAAACGTTTCAAATCGGATTTGAAGGCCGGACCGTTGGTTTGGATCAGATCCACGACCAAACCATTCTTCAAATCTTCGACCTGAGTTCGGAGCCGGGATTCCCTCAAGGGGCCGGTGGCAATCCCCAGCCACGCCCGGGCCACTTTGCCATGAGTAATGAGCTGCTCCGCGACGTCCTTCGCGCGATTGATCGGGACGGCGAATCCGATGCCCGTGCCCAGGCCGCGCACCAGCGTGTTAATGCCGATGACTTCGCCGCGAATGTTCACCAACGGCCCGCCGCTGTTGCCCGGATTGATGCTCGCGTCGGTCTGGATGAAGTCTTGATCCATTTTGGCGCCGAGCGAATCTCGGCCGAAACTGGGAATGATTTGCTGCCGACCTTTGGCGCTGACGTGGCCGAAGGTCACACTGTAATCGAGAACGAACGGCGCGCCGATCGCGATGGCAAATTCGCCCACGCGCGTCCGGGCAGAATCGCCCAGTTTCGCCGGCGCCAGACCTTTGGCGTCGATTTTGACGACGGCAATATCGGACTGGGGATCGGTCCAGACACTCGCGGTCTCGAATTCGCGGCCATCCTTGAACCGGACTTTGATTTTCTCCGCTTCTTCGACGACGTGGGTGTTCGTCAGGATGTAGCCGTCCTCGCGAATGACCAACCCAGAACCGCTCCCATTGAACCTCGGTTCGCCGCGCGGGGCCGGTTCTTTGCTTTCTTTCTCCCATTCTTCCTCGAGCTGCCGGCGATATTCGGGCGGGAGCAACTCCCAGAGCGGATTGTCGCGGTGGAAGCGCGCCGTCGCGGGTTTCTGAGCCACTTCGATCACGACCACCGCCGGCGAGACCGTTTCGGCGACTTGCACGAACGCTTCGTTCAGTTGCTGCGCGATGTCCAACGAGGACGCGGCTTCGGCGGCCATGAGCGGACGCACGCCTATCATCGTCACCAGGGCGAAGGCGAAGCAAGTCAAGCCCGCTCCGGTTCTCGCACCGGAAGTGAGGTTTCTTTTCATATTGGCCAACAGTATTCGCTTTTCGGAGGAACACCAGAAAAGGTTCTTCCTTGTTCCCATGCTTCGATAGGAATAGCCTCCAACGTGGCTCGGAAACAAATTCCTCCATTCCTTGATTCCATGAAACCACACTTCCTCCGTCGTTTTTCCGCCGCGGCATTCACTTTGATCGAGCTGCTCGTCGTGATCGCGATTATCGCCATTCTCGCCGGTCTCCTCTTGCCCGCGCTCAGCAAGGCTAAACGAAAAGCCCGGGAGACCAATTGCCTATCGAACTTCCGCCAATGGGCTCTGGCCGGCAACCTTTACGGCTCGGACGACGCGCTGGGCCGGTTGCCGATGTTCGGCGACATCGGCAACAACCCGTGGGACGTGGCCTACGCCATGATCCCGGCCGTCCAGGAATACGGGCTGACGGTGCCCATGTTTTTCTGTCCCGCCCGTCCCGGCGAATTTCAAGAAGCCCAGGCCTGGATGCAAAAGCAGAAGAAGAACCCGATCAGCAACAATGAAGACCTGCGCATCTACTACAGCCAGCGGTGGACGTTTGGCTTCGCCATCATGCAACACAGTTGGTGGGTTCCACGCTCCGGCAAGCCCGGTTTCCGCGTCATGCCATCCACCACTCGCGTCAACACCAACACGCTGAGCGAAGGCTGGCCGACGAGACTCGAAGATCCCGGCGCCTCCGTCAGCCCCATCGTCACCGACACGCTTTATCACGACGGATTCATCACGAACTTGTCGATCGCCTGGGGCGGCCACCCGACCAAACGAGCCGACTCCGGATTTCAGATTCAAGGGGGCGAAGCGGAATCGATCAGCCGGGCGTACGCCGATGGCCACGCGGACATCGCGCGCCGACCCAAGATCGTCTGGCGCCATTACGGCAACTGGACAAGTTTCTACTGAAGCTAGTCATGACAGGCGTTGCCTGATCGCGGTAATAATGTGCGCCACAACTTCGGCTCTCGGCTTGGCGCCGACGTTGCCTTTGCCATGGAGTCGGACGCTCACGTGACCGGCTTGCATGTCGCGCGGGCCGATGACGAGCATCGTGTGGACTTTAGCCTGCTCGGCGTTGGCGATCTTGCCTTTGATCGGGTCGGTGCCGAAATCGCCCGAGGCGCGGACCATATTGGCGCGCAGTTCTTGCACGATGGCCTTGGCGTAGTCCACGAGCGGGGCGTCGTCGCCGATGGTCAGGACGCGGACTTGCTCGGGCGCGAGCCAGAGGGGGAAGTTGCCGGCGTAATGTTCGATCAGGAAGCCGATGAAGCGTTCGTGTGTGCCGAGTGGGGCGCGGTGGATGCAGAGCGGGGTTTTGTCCGTATTGTCGCGGTCGCGATAAACCAGGCCGAAGCGCTTGGGCACGGCGAAATCGACCT
>JACPRI010000094.1 GCA_016190065.1 Verrucomicrobiota bacterium | reverse complement strand
TGTTCATATCGTCCTGTTCTTCTCCTCGACCCACTCAAAGCGCACATCAAAACAGAAGGCGGAACGATTCCCGGGCGCTAGGGATTAGCAAAGAAAGCATGTTGAGCATGGTGCCTCAATGGCGAGCTTTCGGTCTTTCCCCTGAGCCGATTTCTGCGCAGACTTCCGGCTCGAATTCAACACCGCTGCCTATGAAATCGATTTCCTTGGCCAGAACCACGGCCTTTCTGTTGCTTCTCGGATCGTTGAAGTGCGTTGCTGCAGGAGGGGCATCCACGATTACGATTCGCGACGTGAAGGGTGACGCAAACGCCCAACCGCATTACGTCGCCAATCGCGCGCCGCTCGCGCCGAGTCCGTTTGTGAAATTGCCCATCGGCAGCATCACGCCAAAAGGCTGGCTGCGGCATCAACTCGACCTGGAAAAGAACGGCATGACCGGGCGGCTCAAGGAGATTTCGCCGTGGCTCAAGTTCGAAACCAATGCGTGGGCGAACAAGGAAGGCCAAGGCGAACGCGGCTGGGAAGAAATGCCCTACTGGCTGAAAGGCTACGGCGATCTCGGCTACGTGCTCAAGGACGAGGTGATTATCGCCGAGGCGCGCCAGTGGATCGAAGCGGTGATGTCTTCACAACGCGAGGATGGCTGGTTCGGCCCGCGCGATTTGTTGACCGGCCTCAAAGGCAAACCCGATCTCTGGCCGCACATGGTCATGCTCAACATTCTCCAGTCGTATTACGAGTTCGGCGGCGACGAACGCGTGCTGCCGCTGATGACGCGCTATTTCAAATGGGAGAATCAGCTGCCGGCAACCGCGTTTGGCGAAGGGTACTGGCCGAAAATTCGCGCGGGCGACAACATCGAAAGCGCCTATTGGCTCTACAATCGCACCGGTGAGCCTTGGTTGCTGGAACTGGCGCGCAAGATTCACGAAAACATGGCGCGCTGGGATCAGGACGTGATCAACTGGCACAACGTCAACATCGCCCAGGGATTCCGCGCCCCGACGGTCTATTGGATGCAGGCCAGAACTCCGGCGCTGCTTCAGGCGGCGGAGCGAAATTACCAAAAGGTCATGGATTTCTACGGCCAGTTTCCCGGCGGCGGTTTCGCGGGCGATGAGAACTGCCGGCCCGGCTACACCGATCCCCGGCAAGGGTTCGAGACGTGCGGCATCATCGAATTCATGCACAGCTTCGAGATGCTGACGAAGATTTCCGGAAATCCGGTTTGGTCCGACCGGTGTGAGGAGATCGCGTTCAACTCGCTGCCCGCCGCGCTGACGCCGGACTGGAAAGGACTGCATTACCTGACCTGCGCGAACCAGGTTCAACTGGATCGCACCAACAAATCGCCCGCGATTGAAAACGAAGGCGCGATGTTTTCCTACAGTCCGTTCCAGGTCTATCGCTGCTGCCAGCACAACGTCTCCCACGGCTGGCCGTATTACGCCGAAGAACTCTGGCTCGCCACGCACGATCGCGGCCTGTGCGCCTCGCTTTACGCCGCGAGCGAGGTCACCGCTAAGGTCGCCGACGGTTCGACCGTGAGGATCGCGGAAGAGACGGACTATCCATTCAGCGACACGGTCCGATTCCGGATTTCCACTTCGAAGCCGATTCAATTCCCGCTGTATCTCCGCATTCCGCGCTGGTGCCAGAAGGCCTCGGTCAAGATCAACGGGAAGAGCGTTTCACTGAAGGCCGAACCGCTTTCTTACGCGGTCATAAATCAAACCTGGAAGGACGGCGACACCGTCGCACTGCAGTTGCCCATGCAGATATCCGTGCGGCGCTGGCCGAAGAATCAGAACGCAGCCTCGGTGGATTACGGTCCGCTGACCTTCTCGCTCAAGATCGGCGAGAAGTGGACGCGTTATGGCGGCACGGACGCATGGCCGGAGTTGGAAGTGTTTCCGACCACGCCCTGGAATTACGGTCTGGAGTTCGAGACACAGAATCCACAGCGGTCTTTCAAGCTCGCGCGAAAAACCGGTCCGCTTGCGCCCAATCCGTTCACACCGGAGACCACCCCCATCGTCCTCAGCACAAGGGGACGAAGGATCCCGGCCTGGGAAATCGATCGTTTTGGAATGGCCGGCAAGCTGCAGCCGAGCCCGGTGAAATCGTCCGAACCGCTGGATAACTTGACTCTGATTCCGATGGGCGCGGCACGTCTGCGAATCACGTCCTTCCCGGTCGTCAGCCAGGCGAAAGACGCACGCGAATGGGCCAACCGGTGAAAGTGGTTCTTCACTGATTCCGGTGTAAGGTGTACAGTACCACCGCTATGAAGAAACTTGCCTTTTCGTTGTTCTTGACCCTCGGCACGTCCGCTCCGGCCATCGCCGCTGAGGAGACCTTTCCGACCCTCTCGCTTGGCGCCGGCGCGCCGGAATTCAATTTGCCCGGCGGGGATGGCCGGACTTACTCGCTCAAGGACTTCAAGGCCGCGAAGGTCCTCACAATCATTTTCACCTGCAACCACTGCCCGACGGCCCAGTATTACGAGGAGCGCATCAAACAACTCGTCCGCGATTACCAAAACAAAGGCGTCGCCTTCATCGCCATCTCGCCAAATGACCCGAAAGCGGTGCGGCCGGATGAGTTGGGCTATACGGACCTGAGCGACACGCCCGAAGAAATGAAGATTCGCGCGCGCGACCATCATTTCAATTTTCCCTATCTCTACGGCGGCGGAGAACACGAACCCACCTCGCGCGCCTACGGCCCCGTCGCCACGCCGCATGCTTTCGTGTTCGACGGAGAGCGCAAGCTCCGCTACGCCGGACGCATCGACGATAGCGAGCGAGAAAAATTCGTCCGGGTCCGAGATGTCCGCAACGCACTCGACGCGCTGCTGGCGGGCCGCGAGGTCGAAGTGAAACAAACCAGGGTCTTCGGCTGCTCCGTCAAGTGGTCCAACAAGGGCGAAGGCGTCGAGGCGTATTGGAAGAAGATCGCGGCTGAGCCGGTCACGGTGGAGTCTGTCAATGCGGAAGGATTGCGCGCCATCCGAATCAACGAAGCGGCCAAGAACGACCGGGCCAAGCTGCGCCTGGTGAATTTCTGGGCGACCTGGTGTGGTCCGTGCGTCACGGAGTTCCCCGATTTGATGCTGATCAATCGCATGTATCGCCAGCGCGATTTCGAGATCGTGACGGTCGCCGCTCATTATCCAGATGAGAAGGAGGACGCGTTGAAGTTCTTGAAGAAGCAGCAGGCCTCCAACCGAAACCTCATCTTCGGCGAAACCGACAAATACAAAATGATCGAAGCTTTCGATCCGAAGTGGGACGGTGCCCTGCCGTACACTCTGCTGATCGATCCGGCAGGCGAAGTATTGTATCGAAAGCAAGGCCCCTTTGATGCACTGGAGCTGAAGCGGACCATCGTCAAAGCCCTCAATGCGCGGAAACCGTGGTGACGTAGGGCAGGCTTCCAGCCTGCCCAAAATGAGCCATCGAAAGGCGCAATCCAAGAGGAGGCAGGCTGGAAGCCTGCCCTACTTTGAGGAACGGATGACCCAAATGCGTCCGCAAACCGAGAAAGGCCACTGATGAAATGGAACGACGTGGAAACCGCGCAGATCTCAACGCGCTCCCCCGAAATTAGGGCTTCGGGTTTTTTTGATCATTCCTCATTCGTCATTCGTCATTACTCGCTGCTCTCGTTTGCCGGGCTCTTGGCCACTCTTGCTCCCGCTTTCGCCGCTGAGCCGATCAAGCTCCATCCGGACAACCCGCATTATTTCCTTTGGCGCGGCCAGCCGACGATCCTGATCACCTCTGCCGAGCATTATGGTGCCGTGCTCAATCTCGATTTCGATTACGCCAAGTATCTCGACACGCTGGCTGCCGACAAACTCAACCTGACGCGCACGTTCACGGGCGGCGCGTACGTCGAGCCGCAAGGCGCGTTCAACATCGCCCGCAACACGCTCGCACCGGCGCCGGGCCGTTTCATTTGTCCGTGGGCGCGCAGCGATGAGCCCGGTTACGCGAACGGTGGCAACAAATTCGACCTCGATCGCTGGGACGAGGCTTACTTCAAACGCCTCCGTGAATCCACTGCGCACGCCAGCCGGCGCGGAATCGTGGTCGAGATGAATCTATTCTGCCCCTTCTACGAGGAAACGCAGTGGAAACTCAGCCCGTTCAACGCGGCGAACAACGTCAACGGACTGGGCCACGTCGGGCGCACGAACGTTTACACCCTGGACAGACACGGCGGCCTGCTCGCGGTCCAGGAGAAAATGGTGCGGCGGATCGTTGCGGAATTGCGCGAGTTCGACAACGTCTATTACGAAATCTGCAACGAGCCGTATTTCGGCGGCGTCACGATGGCCTGGCAGCATCATATGGCGGACGTGATCCTGGAGGCGCAAAAGTTGGGACGTTCGTCGGCTCAGGCCGGCAGCGCCGTGCAGCTTATTTCTCAGAATATTGCGAACAACACCGCGCGGATTGAAAAGCCGCATCCGGCTATTTCGGTTTTCAATTTCCATTACGCCGCGCCGCCCGACGCCGTGGCGATGAATTTCCAACTCAATAAAGTCATCGGCGACAATGAGACTGGTTTTCGTGGCACGAACGACGCGCCCTATCGGATGGAAGCCTGGGATTTCATCCTCGCTGGCGGCGGGCTTTACAACAATCTGGACTACTCGTTCACGGTTGGCCATGAAGACGGAACGTTCGTTTATCCCGCGAATCAGCCGGGCGGAGGCAATCCCACCTTTCGCAAGCAAATGCGGGCGCTGCGCGATTTCATCTATAGCTTCGACTTTGTGCGGATGCACCCGGATAACTCGGTTATCAAAGGCGGAGTTCCTCCCGGTCTAACGGCTCGGGCTTTGGTCGAGCCTGGCAAAGCTTACGCGCTTTACCTCCGGCCTAGCCTGACCACTCAGTTCTCGGCGCGATGGACCGGCCAGGTCGAGCCGAAGTTCTCGGAAGAATACACCTTCTACACAATCTCGAACGACGGGGCGCGGCTCTGGATCAATGGCCGGCAGATCATCAACGATTGGAACGAGCATGGGGAACAAGAGAACGCGGGCAAGATCACCCTCGAAGCGGGCCGAAAATATGACGTGAAGCTTGAATATTTCTACAATGGCGGAAGCGCGGCGATGAAGCTTCTCTGGGCCAGTTCGAGCCAGGCGAAGCAGCCGGTTCCATCGAGCCAACTCTGGCTCCCCGGCGGCAGCGGAAACGGTTTGAAGGGCGAATACTTCACTGGCCAGGATTTCGAACGTCCGTGGCAAACGCGCGATGATCCGCAGGTGAACTTTGCCTGGGGCAGCCGATCGCCGTTTCCTGTTCCCGCCCACGCCGGTGAAGCGACGCTGGAAATCGAATTACCTCCGGGTTCATACAAGGCGGAATGGTTCGACACGAAGAGCGGCGCGGTGGCTAAAACCGAGGACCTCAAACATCCAGGTGGTATCCGCAAGCTGGCCTCACCAACATTCGCAGAAGACATCGCGCTGGGCGTTAAGGCGGTCTCCCGCTGACCAACCGCATGCATTCCTCAGAAACTTGCGATTCTCAGTTGATCAATCGTCCCGGACTTGACTCCGGTGCCACCGCCCCCAAAAGTTCAGCATGGAAACCGAATATCCTGCGAATGCTTTTCAGGCTGGCGCTAGTTCTCGAACACTAACCGGGAAGCTCCAAATCGTCCGCCAAAGCGTGCGTTTCCAATACGTCGGCGGGCAAGTTGAATTGCCGCTGGCCGGGTTGCGCGTTCGAGCAGGCGGGCACAACTCGGAACAGGTTTTCTTCGAACACCCGCAGCACCCAGACTGGTCGATCTACACGTCGGAGCGCGGCATCTTGAAGCACGATGCCCTCAGCCAGCACGCCGCCCTGGCCGATCAGGTTCGCGGACTTAAGAGCCCACGAGGATTCGGGAAACCGACAGCGATCGTCGGCGTAATCGTCCTCCTGTTCCTGTTTTTGCTCGTCGCGGCGCTCATTAGCTCCAAAGACCGTCTGGTGCGCTATCTGGCCTTTCAAATCCCGGTGGCCTGGGAAGTGAATCTTGGCAACTCCTTGCTCGAAGAGGTGAAGCGTCAAGGCAAAGCTGTGGCCGATCCCAAGTTGGAGGCCAAACTCAAGGGGATAACTTCGCGGTTGCTCCCGGTGGCCGGAGATTCAGGCTACGGCTTTCAATTTCACATCCTCGACGACACCAACGTTAACGCGTTCGCGTTGCCGGGTGGAAACGTGGTGGTGCTGTCCGGGCTGTTGAACGCGGCGCAACGGCCCGAAGAAATTGCCGGCGTGCTGGCGCACGAAATGGCCCACGTCACCCAGCGGCACAGCTTCCGCAAAATCATCGGCACGGCGGGCCTCTACCTCCTCATTCAAACGCTGTTCGGCGATGCCAGCGGGATTATGGCGGTGATTGCCAATAGCTCTGAGTTCCTGTTACGTCAAAAACACTCGCGCGATTTCGAACGCGAAGCCGATGACGTGGGCTGGCAGTATCTCATCGCGGCGAAGATCGACCCGCGCGGCATGACGGAGTTTTTCCGGACGTTGCTCGAACACGAGAAATCCGGATTGACTCTCCCCGGTCTGCTGAGCACTCATCCCACCACGCTGGAGCGGATCAAACAGCTCGAGGCCAAATGGGACAAGATGGAGCCGAAGCCGGAAATAAGGCGGCTGGAGACGGCCGCGAGGTGATTACACATCACACACCTTCGCTGCGTGACGAAGCGCCAAGACGCGATCCGGCCAGGTCGGGATGAATTCCTGCGCGACGTAGCCTTCGTAGCCCGTTTCCAAAATCGCCCGCATGATCGGCGGGTAATTGATCTCCTGGGTCTCATCCAACTCGCCCCGGCCCGGCACGCCTGCGGTGTGGTAATGCGCGATGACGTCCTTGTAGAGCCGCAGGCGCCGGATCACATCGCCGTTCATGATCTGCACGTGGTAAATGTCGAAGAGCAACTTCATGTTCGGTGAATCGACGCGCTGGATGAGTTCCACGCAGAAATCGACGTTGTCGCCAAAGTATCCCGGATGGCCTTTCATCGGATGCGTGTTGTCGCGGCTGTTCAGGTGTTCGAGGCAAAGATTGATCTTCTTTTGCTCGGCGTAACCGATCACCCGCTTCCAGCAATCGACACAGTTGCGGGCGCCGGCATCATCGCTGATGCCCGGTTCGCGCATGCCTGTGAACGTGATGACGTTTTTGCATTGGACTTGCGCGGCCAGGTCAATGCCTTCCCGGAGCTTCTGCTCGACGAACCCGTGGTTGGCCGGGTTGAAGGGTCCTCGGGCGAAACCGTGGCTGCTCACCAGAGATACCGCGAGTCCCAATTCGCGAACCATCGGGTAATGCTTCGCATCGATGCCCTCCATCG
>JACPRI010000105.1 GCA_016190065.1 Verrucomicrobiota bacterium | reverse complement strand
TTCAGCCGTCGAAACGCCGGGGGCAATGACTTTCCGGCGACGCCTCGGTCCTGGGCTTTGAGTCTTCCCGCCAGGAAGTCGGCCAGGATGCTGAGCGCGGAGACGTCGCAATTCGGCGCTGGCACGGAGATGAGGCCCGGCCATTTATTGACGATGGCGAAGGAGCCGTCCAAGTAAAGCAACGAAACGCGCGGATGAATCTGCCACCCGGAACCGCACGCCAATGTGGTGGCGTGGCGATCAAGCAATGCAAGCGTATCACCAGGGTCCGGGATGGTTTGATGAGGTCTGCGAAGGACAACGCCATTGACGCTCACGCGGCCCGCCAAAATCCATTGTTTGGCGCGGCTTTTCGGCGTGTCGGGGTGCTTCCGCAGCAACCAATCCAACAACGGTCCGGCGTTAGCCTGCATATGATCGCACCAGTAAGACCAACATTTTGGTCGGCAGATCGTTCTTGCGAGCGCTATTGCCCCATTCTCTCTTTCAGTTGAGCATAGTATTTCCGCGCGGCGCCAAGTCGGCCGAGAATTTCCGTTCGGTGTGGGGCATCCGCGCGGCTTTGGTATTCTGTCTCGATCCTCCGGATGGCGGCCAACTGTTTCTCAATCGCCGCCGGACCGCGCGAAGGCGACCAAGTGGGTTGCCCATCGACGACGACATAGATCGGGGACGAGTGTGCGACCGCGCCGTTCGCGCACCGGGCCGACGCCACAATCCAGCGGCTCCGTTCCAGTGGAATCTCGACCCGCATCGACAATTCCGTTTGGTTGTTCTCGGCGGTGACTTCCTTCACGACGCCTTCGCCGCTTACCACCCGCAGCACTTCAGGCAGTCCGATCTTCTCATGACTCCGAACACGCGCGAAAACGGTGATGCGCTCACCTTGCTTCCGCTTCAGTTCGGTCCCGGGCAGGTTCTCGTCAACCGTGAAATCGAGAGCTGGCCCGTTGCTGACGAAACTCCGGCCCGCCTTCAAGCCGGCAAACCAGCGGTCCGGATCGAACTCCGAACCCGTGTGGACGTACGTTCTGACTTCGCCGATGCTCGAACCCCACGGCACATCGCTTCCGGCGGCGGCCACTAAACGGAAGCCCAGATTCAAGTAGTCGTAGTAATCCAGCACGTTGATCTTCATGAACTGGAGCAGCTCGACAAAATCGACTTGTTCGGTCGTGACGTACCAGGGAAAGCCGCGCGGAAGATCGCAGCCGTTCCACGAAAAGTGCGCGTAGCCGACCAGCGCGCCCTTTTGCCGGTGCAGCGCGCGGAACGCCTGATCGTAAAGATCGAAGTGCCCCGGCTCGCGAACGAGATGTTCGATGTTCAACCCGATGATATGGCCGAACTGGCTCGAAGGCGCTTCCTGACCCGAAACGAGCCAGCGCCCGTCCTTTTGCACGCGGAATTCCTTCCCGAAACCCGCTTGCTTCGAGTGGCTCGCGATCTGGCGCGAATTGCCGCCGAGATGATGGTGCTGCTCCAGGACACTCACGAGGTGGACGTCTTCGGCTTTGGCATACTCGAGGAGAAATTCCCGATGCTTTGCCTCGGTGGTCGGATGATGGACGTGCACATCGCCCGAGTACCAACCTTCCGCGGGCAAATCGATCCATCGCTCCAAGCGGAGGGTCCTTTCCAGCGCGCTGCCCGAAGTGCTGAACTCCTGCACGACCGGGACGTATTCATTCCCGTGCTCGACGGCGATCCGCCATTTCCCTTTCGGCAGACGAATCGAGAACTCGCCGGAGGTCTGATACATCACCGGTTCGTTCCAGTACGGCAGCGAGGGCACGGATTCATAAACGTAAGACCGATCTTGGTTGTTGCCCCTTCCCGCGGTCTTACGGATGGGACCAACCCAATCCGCTCGCCGCTGGAAATCGATGCCGCCCGTGAATTCAGCCGTCGTGGACGGCCGCGGATTGGTCCGCCCGTCCGGAGGCAGCCGCACGGTGCCATCCGAAGCGCTGGTAACGCAGACCATCGCGGGTGTCTGTTTGCCCGATTCGTCAAGCAGTTGAAACCGGACGGTCGAGACCGGCTCCTCCAACGCAGCAGCCAGCAGCAAAAGCAAAGCAACGGTCGTCACGAAGGCTATTTGAACGTGATGGAAATAGACGCGTTGTTTCATGGTAGGATCATGATCCGAACGGAATCGCGGTCAAGAGCGGCTATGTCCGAGCCCCGGAGAATAAACGCAAGAGCGCGCTTGAGCGTCGCCCCCAACAAGAATTACTTTTGTCCCATGATGGGAATTGAAACACCGAAAACAGCCGGGCGGGCGAACAGTTCACCGAGTGCGCCGTTCACGGTCCCGGCGGGTCACTGACCAGCATGGCGGTTCCGAGCTTCACGTTGGATTTGGCCGGCCTCTTTGCGGCATGACAGAAGGCTCAAAGTCAGAACTGCTTTTATCCCTTTCAAAGGCCAACGCTAACCGGCTCCCTCCCATCAGAAGAATCCTCGTTTACGTTATTCCTCTCGAACTCTGTAAAACCGGAAGGGACGGAATCGAATAGATAACAGATAGGAGAGTTCGTTCCCTGTTCCATAAATCGGCCCCGCCACTTGGCGCCACTCTCCAAATGGCATTTCGTCAGAGACCTCAATCCGGTACGCTTTGTTCCGAATGGATGGCCACCTTAGTTCGAGTGCTGGTGAAGCGCTGGCATTGACGAATTTAGGAAATTCTCCTTGCTTAGCGGATTGTCCCGAGAGCTCAAAATTGTCAATGGCAAGAGTTCCTCCCCATTTCGCGGCCTTGAAACTCACGGTCGCGCGTGCAGAGTTGGCAATGTCTATGTCGAAGATGCTTTCCGAGATCGACGATATTTTCCGCGCCTCCTGACCTTCGTATTTCTGCACGCTTACGGTCGTGCGGTTCTCGTCACCGAATGGCCCGGCTCCGAATTGAATGTTCACCGTTAGTCGGTGCCAGCCGCGACCGAGCGGCATCGGAATTTGGGCCCGCTCTGCTCCGTTCGCGACAATCCTAAGTCTATTGTTGAAGAGTCCTGCCGAAATCACGTGCGCTGCTTGGAGATCAATCGTCAATGTCGGTTGTGGCAAATTCGGATTGACAGCCGCGGGATCGAAGTTGAAGTCGCAACTTACGGAAAGCTCGCTACCCGCAGTTATGAAGTGCTCCTGCCGCAGCCGAACCTCGGAATCTGAGCGGTCCGGTGGAATCACACCGCCGCCGCTGCGACCAATCTGTGTATCTTGAACAAATCTGCCGATTGTCCCGACGAAATGCATCGTCAAATCATTTTCAGTCGAGGTTTCATACTTTTCGAAATCAATCGACAGCTTTACCGGTTCTGGCTGACCGTAAACAAGCCACGGAATCATGAGCATAAGGGCGAATTTTGGAGAGGCTTTCATAGGCTTACACAGAGTGTGTACAAAGTTGCGCGAATTTCAGTCCAATTCTTCATGTCGCGCGGCTGGCTTGATCCATCCGTTCTATGCGAAACGCGATATTCTCACTCGCTCCTCAAGGGCCACTCACTTGATGCGGCTCAGAAGTTGTCGCGGTGTCAGGATGCGGATGCCGAAGGGCTTGCCCAGCGACAACAAATCATTGTCCCGCGTCACAATAGCGCCGGCCTGGGCCTCCAGCACGCAGACGATGAATTGGTCATCGTGGGTGTCGCGCACACGGATTCGCGCAGCGGGACCGGTTCAATTTCGAACGCTATCTCTGCCGCGGCGTTCAACCACGGCTGGTCGCAGCACCAGCCTTAGCCGTCTTCAATAGGTCCGCAGTCGGAGGCACTCGATAAGTTTGCGGCTGATTTGGATTTGCCGTTGCGAACTGACACTCCCGCGTTGATCGAAGAATCGCTCTCGTTCGAGGAGGTGGACGAGGTCACAGCGAACCGCGGTCTCCCATTCCAAGCCATCGGCCTGGTCGAGCAAAACCTCGTGCGGTTGAAGCGGTCGTCCACGCAACGTAACACAAAGAAGTCCATTCACATGCTTTCGAGCCGACGCGCGTTCGTCACTCGAAAGAATGACCACCGGATGCGGCTGTTCCAGAGTGAACGGAAAAAGAAAGATATCCCACTGCCTCATGCTTCAAGCACAGGCTTCGAGTCGTGACAAATGCGCTCTTCGAACGCAGCGTCCTCGGCGTCGCGATAGCAATCAGCGAAAAAGCCTGCTGGTCGCAAAGGGACTTCTTGCACCAAACGTAGGAGTTGGCCGCCAACGCTGATACCAACTTCTTCGCCGCGCAATGCCTTCTGGGCGGCGGCGGAAAGATCTTGCTGGGCTTCCTCAAGAGTCAGAGTCGTCATAACGAGGAACCATACGCCAAGGCAGCGATACATCGCAAGATTGCTTCTTGACCCGGCTGTGGGGTTTTGCTGCTTGAGAACATTTCGCGGAAAATTAGAGTGAAAGCATGAAACGTTCAACGCGCATTTCGACGGCAAGGTCATTGTGTTGGACGAACCCGCTGAGTTGAAGCCGAATGCCAAGGTCAAAGTCATTGCGGCTGATGTTGACGAGACCAATGGGAGCCTGATCGGCGACTTCGCGCGCTTATCTGAGCACACTTTTCAGAAGATTTGGGATAACCCGCTCGATGCCGACTACGACCATCTATAATCGTGGCTCGGTCGTTTTGCTTCCTTTCCCATTCTCCGACCAATCGGCGGCGAAGATTCGTCCGGCGGTCATCATCAGTCCACACTATCCCTCCGATGATTTGCTTGTGGTGGCGGTAAAGCTCGGTTGGAGACGAATTGCGTCCTGGAGAGTTTCCCATTCAATTCTGGCGCGAAGCTGGTTAGATCCATCCGTCCTTTGCCAAACGTGCCGTGGCGTCCGTGTCGAGCAGCTTGGCGCGAAAGTTTCTCGGTCAATTGCAGGAGCCAGATTTGGCAAGGCTTGATGCCGCGATCCGACTTTGGCTCGGCCTGTAAGCCCCGGCGTGTTCGCGTGATCGGCGAAAATTGATATGAGAAAACTCATTATCACTTTGGTGGTTGGGGTCATTCTCGCTGCGGTCGCGATTGCCGTCTTCGCGCCTGGCGCCATTCGCGCCTGGGCCAAAGGCCAGCACCGCACTGCGCCCCGGATGCCGACCCTCACGACTCTGCCAGCTTTCCCCAAGTTACCGACCTCCGGTTGGGGATTGAGCAAGGAACAGAAAAACGCGGCGATTCAAACGCTCGTCAATGATAAGGTCGCAACCTATCCCACGAATTCCTCGCGCAGCTATCGCGCCGGCAAATTCACGTCCACAGGAATCTTTGGCGGCTTTCCTCCAACCGAAGACCAGATCGCGCGAATTGCTCCGCACTACGACGACATCCTGTTCGGGGCGGCGCGAAAGGATTTCATTCCGCGCTTCAAGAAGTACAATCCCGACCTGACGTTTTTCATCTACGTGGACAGCGGGCTCAATCCCGGCTTCGCGCAGTCGGACGCCGGCGGCGTCGATGCCGAGAACTTGGATTGGGTGCTCCAGCATCATTCCGATTGGATTCTGAAAGACAAAGACGGCGGTTTCATCCGCTCGGGCGCGAGCCGTTTGGGCAACAAGGGCGAGTATTGGCCCGATCCGGGAAATCCTGGCTGGCAGAATTACTTCGCGGAGAAGGTGATCAAACTGGTTCGTGAGACGGGAGGCCAATGGACCGGCGTTTTGCTCGATCAATTCATGGGAACGGCCGACGGTTACGAGCGGTACGCGGGCGCCCAAAAGCAGATCAAGTATCCGACCGACGAGGCGTTTCAGGCGGCGCAACTCCAATTCCTGAAAGCCGTCGCGGCCAAGATCCGTTTGCCCATCATCGTCAACATGGAGGGCGCCAGCATTATTCGCCGGCCGGCTTTCGTGGCCGAGGTCGCGAACGTCGCGGGCGGAGCCGAGAACGAGATTTTCCCTGAGGAAATGCCCATCGAAGATTTGCGGCCGTACCTCGAAACGGTGCAGAGCCTCCCGCCGCAGATTCGCATTCGCATCAATTCAAAACCCGCCGGTCTGGCCGGGAATATCGACAGAACCCTGTTCGCGTACTACTGCTATCTCTTGATTGGCGACCGAAACCGAAATGTCTTCTGGACGTACAAAGAGGGGACCTCCGACGTGCCGCACTATTGGTACCGCGAATTCGATCTCGATCTCGGCAAGCCAAAGGGAAATATCCAGTTCGGGGAATCGATCTGGAGCCGGGAATTTGAGAACGCGCTGGTGTTGGTCAATGCCGGCAAAAGGGCTGGCGAATTCCGCTGGGACGCCTTAATCCGCTATTCCGACGTCAATGGGACTGCGATGCAGCCACCGTTGGTTTTGAAGTCGCGAACGGCAATACTTCTCATCAAGAATCTGTCCATACTGCGTTGAGTCTTAACTTAGACACGAATTCCAGGAATTGACACGAATCGAAGGTGTTTGCGGAATTCGTGATAATTCGCGAAATCCGTGTCTGACGAGGAGTGCCATCAAGGTTTTCTCAACCGATAAAACCTGGTTCCGCTCGCCGTATCCACCGTAACGGTGTTTTGATCGCCCACAACGACTGGAGCGGGCGCAACGGAAGCCCAATTAGCCGACGAAAGTGTGCCGGTGGATTCTAAGACAAAGCCCGTGGCTGATGTGGGCCACGTCACCCGCGCCTGGTTTCCTGCGCGGCTGACGGCGAGTTGTGGGCCTGAGGGGGGCAGTGGACGGAGCAAGAGTTGATCTAATTCCTCTTGCGTGTAC
>JACPRI010000104.1 GCA_016190065.1 Verrucomicrobiota bacterium | reverse complement strand
CGCATTTATCGGATCGTCTCCAGCCACAAAGCGCCCGGGAAATTTCAACAACTGTCCAGGCTGAGTTCGGAGGCTTTGGCTGGACGGCTGGCCGATCCGAACGGCTGGATTCGCGACACGGCGCAGCGGCTTTTGGTTGAGCGAGGGGACCGTTCGGTCCTCGCGAAGCTGGCGCGGCTGGCCGTTTCAAGCGCGAATCCGCTTGGGCGCATTCATGCACTGTGGACGCTGGAAGGGCTTCTGCTGGCGTTGCCGAACGATGCGTTGCCCTCCCAATCTGAAATTCACAATCCAAAATCCGAAATTAGCCCGAACCTCACCGGGGCCGCGGCCCGCCGCCCGCTCCGGCTCATCAATGTCGATCCGGCCCTCGTGCTCGAAGCGCCTGCTCTCACACCGGAAGTTCTGAGTGGTTGTCTGAAAGCGATCGAAGATCCGCATCCCAAAGTTCAAGCCGCCGCCATTCGCGTCGCCGAGGCGATCACTGCGGCGAGCCGCGCTGATCACAAAGCTCTTTTGCAAAAGCTCGCCTCCCTCGAAGGCGGGTTTTTCACTAGTTCCAGGGGTGCGGACTCCACGTTTGGCCCCCGCATTCCCTCTCCCTTGAGGGAGAGGGACAGGGTGAGGGTGAAGGCGTCGGACCAATCAACGACTTTCGAAGGCGCCAACGCTTCTCCCTCACCCCAGCCCTCTCCCGCTGGGAGAGGGAGAACCGCCGCAGAGGTCATTTTCCAGGCCGCGCTCACGGCGGGAAATCTCTCTAAACCCGAAAGCTTGCCGTTGCTGGCCTCGATTGCGGATTCTCACGCGGAACATTCGTTGATTCGTCACGCCATCCTGAGCGGGCTTCGCGATTGGGAGCTGCAGTTCCTGCAAATCGTGTTGGCAGATCCCCGGTGGCGAAACCCGCAGCCCGGACGAGGCGCTTTGCTCCAGGCTTTGGCCAGCGCTGTGGTCAACGAACGAAATCCCGGAAAAACAGAAACTCTGATTGCTCTGGCCGCCGGCCAGAAAGACGGACAAACTTGGCGGCGCAAGAGCCTGTTGGACGGAATGTCCGCAAACGCGCAACCCCGCTTTTTCGAACCGGTCCCGCTGGGTGCGGCTCCGGTCGCGTTCGCGGCCTGGGCAAAGTCGGCCGATCCAGGCCTCCGCGAGCAAAGCGAGCGGATCAAGAAACTGTTTTCCTGGCCTGGACATCAGAACGAGGCCCATGCCGCGTCGCCTAACCCGCGTCGCTCGGAAGCAGCCGGCGAGGCCGCAGGGGTTGCAGCGGGCAAACTTCTGTTTCAGCAAATCTGCGCGGGCTGCCATGGATTGGATGGAGAAGGCCTGGCGCCGCTGGCGCCCCCGCTCGTTAATTCCAGTTGGGTGCTTGGCTCGGAAGCACGCCTCGTGCGGATTGCCCTTCAAGGCGTGGCAGGTCCCATGCACGTGAATGGAACCAAGTACGAGCCGCCGCTGACGCTCCCCGATATGCCTTCCCTGAGGGACGCGTTGGACAACAGCCAGATCGCGGCGGTGCTCAGCTTTATCCGGCAGAGCTTCGGACACAATGCCGCTCCCGTTTCTCCCAGCCAGGTGGCCACCATTCGTCTTGCAACCGAGAAGCGCGAGACGCCGTGGACGGAAGAAGAGCTTTTGCAGATCGAATAGAGCTAATGTGGGGCAGGCTTCCAGCCTGCCGGTTCGGGGGCATCCTGCCTCGCGAATAAAGGGGCAAGGATGCAGTCGGAAATAAGTTGGCTCCGGCTATGGTGAAAGAGGCCGGATGGCTTCGATTTGGAAAAAGCCTTGAAGCGAGTTCGACCGGTTGGTGACCACGACGGACATCGGATTGCCGTTGCCCATCTGGAAATCGCTGACACTTCGAACCGAAGGAATCTGACTTCCGTACTCGGATTGCATCAAGACGCGATAGAGCCGGGTCGGGCGAGTCGTCCACAGCAAGGCTGAAGTTTGGCCGAAGGGCGTCGAGATGAAATTCAAGATCCGCAAGTGGCTGCCTGGATCCAGCGGCTCCGTGTCGGCAAAGTACTCCTGCAAATCAGAAACGCCGTCCCGATCGGCATCCGTGTTCGCGTTTAGCGAAGTCAGATTTCTTGCGCGCAGCAGCTCCCACGCATCGGGGATTCCATCGTTGTCGCTGTCTGCCCCGCCGCGGATCGAGTCCGCGCGCAAGGAAAAGTTCGCGTCGCCCAGATTGATCCAGCCGATATTCGCGCCATACGCGGAGCCACTCAGCAGGCCTGTCCGCAGATCGATGCGGGGCGCTCCGTTGGTTGCAAAGTGGATCCAGCCGATGTTCGCGCCATAGGCCAGGCCCCAGAGACGGCCCTCTGGATCGCGGTTGACGCCAAAATCGGCGGCCGAGCTGTTTTGATAATGAATTCCGTTTGCGGGGCGGCCATTCCCCAGGTTGATCCAGCCCACGTTCGCCGAGTAGATGAAACCCGAACACACAAACTCGCCCAAGTCCGCGCCGGCGGCAGCGCTAGGGCGACAATTGATCCAGCCAATGTTCTCGCCCCAGGCCATCGACTGGTCGGGGTTGATGTTAGAATCGGCCGTGCAGTGGAGCGCCAGCGCGAGCACGCAGGCGCCAGCAACATTTCTTAGATGAACCGCACGAACGATTCTTTCCCTGAACCAACCCATCGCTTCACCCCAAGGCTCTTGAATTAAGCGGCAGAAGAAGCCCTGCTCTACTTCCTCTCCCCGCGAGGAACGAGTGGGGAGAGGATCGAGGAGAGGGGAAAACCAATACGGACGGCCCTCCTCTCCCCGGCCCTCTCCTCCCTTGGCAGGGAAGAGAGGGAGAAATCCAAACGTCCTCCGCAACGTGATTCCCCTCCTGGGAAGGGGAGAGG
>JACPRI010000091.1 GCA_016190065.1 Verrucomicrobiota bacterium | reverse complement strand
CGCCGCTACTTGCCGGACGCGCAGATTTACCTCTGGTCCGACATGCTGGATCCCAATCACAATGCTCGTCCCGAATACTATCTGGTGAACGGCGATTACTCCGGCTCGTGGAATTATGTGCCGAAAGATTTGGTGATTGCGGTGTGGGGTGGTGCTCCTCGGGCCAGAAGTTTGAAGTTTTTTGCCGACCAAGGTTTCCAGACGCTCGTCGCGTGCTACTACGATGCAGACGACTTGAAGGAGGTGAAAGGCTGGCTCGACCTTGCGCGCGAAACCCGGAACGTGCGCGGTTTCATGTACACGCCCTGGACGAAGAAATATCAATTGCTACCGGCGTTTGGCGAGCTGTTGAAAACCGAGCTAAGGCGTTAAATAGGTCAAATGGGTTGAATGGGTTAAATAGTTGTCTGAAGGTTCCTTCCGCCTTTAACCCCATTTAACTCATTTAACCTTTTTAACGTTTTAACCTGTAACCCCTCTTCTCAAATCCCAAAGTCGTACTTGTCGATGTTCTCCTTCGTAAATCGGATCGGCTCGGCCATGATCACGGTCTTCGGATCCTGCTGGCTGATTGCGATTTTGCCGTGGCCGGGAATGTCCATTCCATCCGCCGGTGGCTTCCCATCGACCAGCATTTTCGCGAGCCGCACGGTCAGGGCGCCGAGCGCGCGCGGGTCCCAGAGATAAAACGACTGCAGCACGCCATCCTTGAGGTAAGGCCGCATTTTGTTCGGAGTTGAATTGCCCGTCAGCGCGACCTTGCCCACTTTGCCCGCGCGCTTGATCGCTTCGGCAGAACCGGGGACAGAGTTAGAATCGAACGCGATGATTCCCTTCAGATTGGGGTAGGCGTTGAGCAGCGTCTCCACTTTTTGCCGGGCGAAGTTTTCGTCTTCCTTGGTTACCTCGGTCGCCACCAATTTGAGCTTCGGATATTTTTCCTTCGCGCGCGCTTCAGAGAATCGCCGCCAGGTATTCAAGTTGGCGGCGTCCAGGCTGGCGATGGCGATGGCCCATTCGCCTTCTTCGCCCATTTGCCTGGCCAGATCGTCCATGAGCGTTTCGCCCAGGACTTTTTCATCGACCTGATTCACGAACAAATCGCGGCCGCTCTCCGGCGCGTCGCTGTCCCAGGTGAGCACTTTGATGCCCTGGGCTTTGGCTTTTTCGACGAAGCGCACGATGGTTTTCGGCTGGTTCGGCGCGACGCAGATCGCGTTTACGCCCTGGCGAATCCAGGTGTCGAAAAACTTGTTTTGCTCCGCGCCGCTCGGTTCGGTTGGGCCGTCGTAAATCAAGGTCACGCCCAATTCCTCCGCCGCTTTGGTCGCGCCGCGTTTACAGGCGTCGAAGTAATCAATATTCACCAGCTTGGGAAGCACGGCGATAACGGCGCGGCCTTCGGAAACCTTGAGCACAGGCCCAGCGGAAGGCGGAGTGGCGGTTTGGTTGTCGCCGCAGCCGGCCCACAGGAACGACAAGACAGCGAGCACGACGAATTGCAGGGCCGGTCCGAAGCGCCGAACTCCGGTTCGGCGCGAAGGCCGGGCACTGCCGAAACGCGCCGGGTCGGAGACCGGCGCTCCATGGGCCGGCTTCATGGTCCCAATGCGCAATTTGGAGATGGCGGGAGCTTTCAGTGAATCGAATTTAGAAGCGCAGTGCATAAGCGATAAGAACGGGTCGAGAATCGTGTTGCCGGGGACGATAGTAAGAAGCCGGATCGCTTGTCAATTTCCGCACGGGCCCGACCGCCACGGAGTGGCGCCAGAGCGTAGCCCACAGCGCAAGCTGTGGGAAAAAGCCGCACGCCACAACAAAGCTATACGGAGGGGCGAAAGAAGGTCCGGCTTTTCAAAATACGAGGGCCACGTTGAAACAAGTGCGTTGAACACTACAGCGACACTTTGCTCCGGCGCGCGGCCTTCCAGGCCGCAGCGGGTGGGAAGGTCGGCGAAATCGCAGGACAGACCGAGCGTATTGCCCAATCGAACGTACTGCGGCCTGGAAGGCCGCGCGCCAATACCGATGTGTCGCTGTAGTGTGAATCCGAACCGCGCGCGAACGCGTGGCACGGCAATTGCCCCTGTGAAAACGAATCCGATTCGCATTGGCGCCGCGCTCCGCCCTTGGCTTTGCGGCTCAAGGCTCGCTGAACAGTAAGTCCAAACGATGCGTCTGAGCGCCGGTAGGAAAGGTGAAGGAAAATGAGACAGCCATGCCTCATTTCGAGACGAACTCACTCTTTTCTAGTTTAGGACGACGACAAGAAGTGGCAGGAAA
Organism: Verrucomicrobiota bacterium; assembly: GCA_016190065.1. Classification (GTDB taxonomy): domain Bacteria; phylum Verrucomicrobiota; class Verrucomicrobiia; order Limisphaerales; family SIBE01; genus VHCZ01. Next base: position 2,458 of record JACPRI010000091.1, on the reverse strand, counting down.
ACGTTATTCAGCCACGCCAGGATAAGCAAAAAAAGACGAGCTTACGCCAAAAAACGTAAAGGTCAGGGCGCGGACATACTTACAATATTGGATTGGCTTCCAGCACTCACGCCAAATCCATGAAAATCCATGAACACTCGTAAAGGCCAGATTTCGTCCAGTACAGTCGCTGTACCCCAGCAGACCGATCGCTCCGAGCTGCTTGACAGCGCCATCGTCGGCGGCGCCCAAGGCGCGCTGGATTCCATCGGCAACATTCTCGAGTCCTCCACCGAGTATTCAATCATCGGCAAAGATCTCGACGGCCGAATCCTGCTCTGGAACGAGGGCGCCCGCCGGCTTTACGGCTACGAACCGGCGGAAGTCGTCGGCAAAGCCAACTCCTCGATCCTCCACACACCGGAGGACAGCCAAGCGGGCTTGCCGAAACAGATCGCCGAGAGCGCGCTGCGCGAAGGCAAATGGGAAGGGCTGATGAAACGCGTGCGCAAGAACGGCCAGCGCTTCACCGCCCGCGTGGTGGTCACTCCCCGGCGCGACCTCGAAGGCAAACCCGTCGGATTCCTGCTCATGTCCAAGGACGTGACCAACGAGGTGGCGTTCAGTGAAGAGCTGCGCCGGGCCAAACTCTTCGACAGCGCCATCGTCGGCAACGCTCAGGAAGCCGTCGATTTTATCACCAACATCCTTGAATCCTCCACCGAGTATTCCGTCATCGGCAAAGATCTCGAAGGGAAGATACTTTTGTGGAATGAAGGCGCGCGCCGTCTCTACGGCTACGAACCGGAGGAAGTCGTCGGCAAAGCCAACTCCTCGATCCTGCACGTGCCGGAGGACGTGCGGGCGGGCCGGCACCAGGAAATCGTGCAGGCGGCGCTGGGCGACGGCAAATGGGAAGGCACTCTCATGCGCGTCCGCAAGAACGGCCAGCGCTTCACCGCGCGGGTCGTCATCACGCCGCGCCGCGACAGCAAGGGCAAAGCCATCGGGTTCCTCCTCATCTCGAAAGACATCTCCGATGAAATCCGCCTGACCGAAGAACTCCGGGCCACTCAGTATTACGCCCGCAGTTTGATTGAAGCCTCGCTCGATCCACTCGTCACCATCAGTCCCGAAGGCAAGATCACCGACGTCAACGAAGCGTCTGTGCAAGCCACCGGCGTCGCCCGCGAGAAATTGGTCGGCACCGATTTCTCAGATTTCTTCACCGAGCCGGAGAAAGCGCGGGAAGGTTATCAGCGGGTTTTTTCGCAAGGCTTCGTGCGCGATTATCCGCTGGCCATCCGCCACACTTCGGGCCGCGTCATGGACGTGCTCTATAACGCGTCGGTCTATAAAGACGACAAAGGCCACGTGCTCGGCGTTTTCGCCGCCGCGCGCGACGTGACCGAGCGCAAACAGGCCGAAGCCAAGCAACGCGCCGCCGCCGCCTACGCCCGCAGTTTGATCGAAGCCTCGGTCGATCCGCTCGTCACCATCAGCCCCGACGGCAAGATTACCGACGTGAACCGGGCGACTGAGCTGGCCACCGGCATCCCGCGCCAGCGGCTGACGGGCACGGACTTCTCCGATTACTTCACCGAGCCGAACAAGGCGCGCGAAGGTTACCAACAGGTTTTTTCGCAGGGCTTCGTCAAGGATTACCCGCTCGCCATCCGTCATTCGTCGGGCCGGATCACGGACGTGCTCTACAACGCCAGCGTCTATAAGGATGACAAGGGCCAGGTGCTGGGCGTGTTCGCCGCGGCGCGGGACGTGACCGAGCGCAAGATGGCCGAGGAATTGCAGCGCGCTTCCTCCGCTTACGCCCGGTCGCTCATTGAAGCCTCGCTCGATCCGCTCGTCACGATCAGCGCCCAGGGCAAGATCACCGACGTCAACGAAGCCTCTGTGCAGGCCACCGGCGTGCCGCGCGAACAACTCATCGGCACGGACTTCTCGGATTATTTCACCGAGCCGGACAAGGCGCGGGCCGGTTACCAGAAAGTTTTCTCCGAAGGCTTCGTGCGCGATTACCCGCTCGCCATTCGTCACGTGACGGGCCGCATCACGGACGTGCTCTACAACGCCGCCGTCTATAAGGACGACAAAGGAAACGTGCTGGGCGTCTTCGCTGCCGCGCGCGACGTGACCGTGCAGAAGCAAGCCTCGCAATACGCCCGCTCGCTTATCGAAGCTTCGCTCGACCCGTTGGTCACGATCAGCGCGCAGGGCAAGATCACCGATGTCAACGAAGCGTCCGTGCAGGCCACCGGCGTGGCGCGCGAACACCTCATCGGCCGGGACTTCTCGGATTATTTCACGGAGCCGGACAAAGCGCGCGCCGGTTATCAAAAGGTTTTCTCCGAAGGTTTCGTGCGGGATTATCCGCTGGCCATCCGCCACATCACGAACCGGATCACGGACGTGCTCTACAACGCCTCCGTGTACAAGGACGACAAGGGCAAGGTGCTCGGCG
>JACPRI010000098.1 GCA_016190065.1 Verrucomicrobiota bacterium | reverse complement strand
GACCTGGAAGTCTCCAGGCCAGCCGTACGACCTGGCTTGGACCGAGGAGCAACTGGCCGGCAAGCGCGGAGAGAACGAAGCGGACACGTCGCAGTTCACGGAGAAACTGTTCGGCAACGCGTATTACCCCGAGACCGGCGCGATTAACTATTGGAACAGTGGTGGACAAGGATTCTTCCCCAATACCGATGCCTCAGTCACCCTCGTTCAGAATACACCTGGTTTGGCCAATGACGGCACCGAGGACGAAAGTTACTCGTTGGAGATTCTCACTTACCTGGACCTGCCCGCCGGTGTCGTGCGGATGGGCGTGAACACTGCCGGTGGATTCCGGGTCTCCTTTTATTCGGGCGATCCGCGCAATACATTCCCCACGACCCTGGACGAGTTTAACGGCCCGCGGGTGAACGCTAACACCGACTTCACGTTCGCGGTGGAAAAGGGGGGCGTTTATCCGTTCCGCATGATTTACATGGCGGGCCTCGGCCCCTCAGAGGTTGAATGGCACAACATTGCGCCAGACGGATCGCGGCTTCTCATCAATGATCCGACGGACGCGCGCGCGATCAAAGCGTATAGAGCCTTCGTTCCTTACACTGCTCCTTCGCCCCCGACGGACAAGCCCAAGATCACCAGGATCAGATCTGAGGGCAAAAACGTCACGCTTGAATGGGCCGGAACGGCCACCTTGCAGGCTGCGGACGACCTGACAGGACCCTGGGCCGACGTCGCGGGAGTCGGGAGCGGCAAGGCAATCGATATAACCGGCAACCGCAAATTCTATCGCCTAAAACAATAGGACAATGAGGCTATGCACTTGAGAACTGTGCATACCGCCATTTAGATTTTGGATTTGAAAGAACGGCGCAGCGGGAGCGGCGCGCTACGTAGCGCGGAGCTCCTGCTCCGCCGCAGAACGCCTCGCGAACTTCACAAATCATGAAAACGAACCCCGCTCACCGAAAGTCTGCCTTCACACTCATCGAACTCCTCGTCGTCATCGCAATCATTGCGGTCCTCGCGGGAATGCTCTTGCCGACGCTGGTTCGCGCCAAAGCCATGGGGCAATTGGCTCGATGCAAAAGTAACGTCAAGCAAATCGGGTTGGCGATGAACATGTACGTTCAGGATCAGGGCTATTTTCCTCCGCACGAATGGTACGACGGAAAGGACTGGGTCTATTATTTCCACCGGTTGCAGCCCTACACTTCAAGCCGATGGACGGATCCACTCTACCGGTGCCCGGCATACAAGGGGTACACAGTGAATCCGACAAACGGCTATTTTGCCTTAGGTAGTTACGGATACAACCGGTTTGGGTCCGGGGGACCCGGTGGACCTAAACTCGGAGGAGGACCTACACTCGGTTTGGTCGGGGCTTTTCTGGCTCCTGGGTTTGCACCTTTACCAGAGGTCGTTGTGAAAGTTCCGAGTGACATGATTGCACTCGGCGATGCAACGCTTAGCAAGATCAGCGAGTCTGACTTAAAAAGCGGCTGGAAGGTCAATGGCCCACCGGCAGCTTGTGGCACCATGTGGATCGGCATTCCCCCTAAGATTTTCACAGAGGCTTACGATCGAATGGCGATCCAGGCCGCCAGAGAACGCCATCGAAACATCTCCAATATCGCCTTCTGTGACGGCCACGTGGAATCGATCAAACAGGAGAAACTTTATGAGCGGACCGACGACAATCTCCGCCGCTGGAACAACGATCACGAGCCGCACCGCAACTTGTTACAGTAGTCGATTCGCAAACGGTGCAGCGCGGCGAAGCTGCAACCCCAGGACCGCGGGTTGTCCCAACCCGCAGCAGCCTCGGACACGAAGCGCGTTTTCGAAAGATGCCGACGGCCACGGGTTATCGGAGCCGCAGCGGCTTGGGACAAGCCGCGGTCCGAAATCATTGCGGCCGGCGATAATCCCGACGGATTGCAGTGGGAATCGCACGTTCCGTAAACCGTGGAGTTTTGGATAGATGGATTCGAAACGTATGAAAAAAGTCAGAGTGACTACGGACACCACCGCGACCGACGCTGGCAACAACACGTCGCAATTCTCCCAGTGCGCTCCAGTCATGCCCGGCGCGCCATTGCCGAAGCTCGTCGCCACCCGGCCCGCTGCGGGCGATTCCGTGATTCTCTCCTGGCCGACTGCATCGCAGGGCTTTATTCTGGAGTCAACCAACAACCTTGCTCCCGCGGCCATCTGGTTGAAAGTGGGAGAGATACCGTCGGTAGGAGAGGGAGAAATCCAAATGACATCCTCAGTTCATTCCTTGATTCAACGATTCAACAGCAGTGCCCCCCGGTCCCTCCGAGGAGGGGAGCTTTGTCCGATGCGTTTCTCGCGGTTCGTTTGTTTGCGGCTGCGCCGCTCAGCCGAATTTGCGCTTCAATCGCCAGTTATCATAAGTCCGGCGCTGGGAGGAAGTCATCCGTCCGAAATCCGGTGCGCCGCTGGGAAGCCGAGGCCATTCGCCATTCGTCGTGGCTGCGGCTGATTGCTCCGCCGCCGAGCCGCGAAGGTAGGTTGCGGAGCCATCTGCATTCTCTCGCGGCTCAACGGACTCGCGCTCCGCCAGAGGATTATCCTTCACCTCGACCGTCGCCCGTCGTGCCGCGCTGCCATCGTAGCTCATGGACTGGTCCGTAAGCCTCAAGTCATCTTCAAGCGAGCGGTGCGGCTTGATGTTCTTGCCCTGTAGAACACCGTGATAAGCCCGGACGGCTTCCTCGGGACTGATGCGGCCATCGGTGATCAGGCGCAGCATCTCGATGAAGGCGAGTTGGTGTTCGGCATTGTTGATCTTGCGCCCGAACAGCGCCACGCGCGCACCGTATTTCTGCGCGTCATGGATGAGCCGGAACGCGTCGTACGTCGTGCCCGCGCTCCCGCCGAGGATGCCGACGACCAGATTGGGATCGTACTGGGCCAGTTCTTCCATGGCCTTCGGCCCGTGATAAACGATCTTCAGAAAGATCGGCCGTCCGGATTCGGGCACGCCGGCGAGTGTCCGAAGGATATTGTCATTGATGAACTCGCCGAGCTTCTCCGGCGCAATACCGCTCTCGACGTTCGGATCGAAGACTTCCAGGAAATGCCGGAAATCCTTGCGCTCGGCTTCCTCGCGAAACTCTTTGTACCAAAGAAGCGCTTCGCGGTCCTGTTCAAGGTCATTGACAAACGTGATCGAGTAAAGGCCGAGGTTCGCGCCGGGAAACGAGCCTGCGCCTTCGCGATCGCACTCGACCAGGCCGCACTGGATTTGGTCGATGCTGGCGCTGCGAAACGGTTGGGACGGTTCCCCGGTGTAACACCCGTGGCGAACGGCCCAGACATCGGTGGTGTCGTTGGCTCGAGCCGCCGGCGTCACAAGGGAGTTGGCGAACAAGCTTTCCTTGATCGTGAGTTGTTCGTTCACGTAAGCGGACATCAGCATGATATCAATGAGACCCTGGTGCGTGACCTCGCGGATGATGTCGAGAAACTCTGGCAGGTTGCGGTAGCCGAACTCCTCGCGCCTCCAGACTTCGGGGGAGAATTGTGTCGGCCGCGCCCCGCGGCGGGCGAGGTAATTGCGCGGCCCCGGCGCGCGCACGCCAAAGGCCATGTCGGCGTCCTTCGCGTCGGCCAGGATGAAGGTGCGCGAGGCGGGATTCGCCTTGATCTCGGCGAGCTTGGCGTCCAGGGATTTCATACAAAAACCACGAATCGACACGAATGGACACGAATCAGAGCACGATCCTCTACTGGTTTAATGCCCAACTTTCGCCAGAGTTTCCTTCAACGCCTTGGCCGAGTTTTGCAGGCCTGTCAGTTCCTTCGGCCAAAGCTTGATCTCGACGTGTTTCTCCACGCCGCCGCGCCCGAGCACGCTCGGCACGCTCAGGCAAATGTCGCGGATGCCATAAGCCCCCTGGACGAGTGACGAAACAGGCAGGAGCATTTTCTTATTGAGCAGCACGGCGTGGATCACGTCGCGGATCGCAATCCCAACGGCCCAGCCCGCGCCGCCTTTGCGTTTGATGACTTCGGCGCCGCTGCCCTTCGTGCGCTCGAAGACGGTGTTTTGAAATCCCGGCGTGCATTCGGGCAATCCGGACAACGGCAGGCCGTTGACACTCGCGCTCGACCAGATCGGCACCATCGAATCGCCATGCTCGCCGAGGATGAGCGCTTTCACTTGCGTCGGGGCCAGCCTGAGTTCGTCCGCGATGAACGAACTGAAGCGTGACGTGTCCAGCATCGTGCCCAGGCCATAGACTTGCGGCCACGGCAATCCAAGCTGCTGCCCAGCCAGATGCGTGAGGATATCGACCGGGTTCGACACCACGAAAACATGCGCGTCCTTGCGGAGGCCACCGGCTTTGATGCTGTCGAGGATTTGCACGAACAGCGCGACATTGCGATTAATCAGGTCCAGACGCGATTCGTCCGGTTTGCGGCGGAGGCCGGCGGTGATGAGAAAGAGGTCGCTGTTGGCCGCGCGCGCGTAATCGCCGGCGTAGATTTTCTGATCGCCTGCGAAGGCGCTGCCGTGAAGCAGATCGAGCGCCTCGCCCTCGGCCATGTCTTTGTTGGCGTCCAGGATTTGGATTTCCGCGACGAGGCCGGCGCATTGCAAGGCAAAGGCGGCACAGGAACCGACGCGTCCGCCGCCACCGATGATGGTCACTTTCATCGCGCAAGTAATCAGTAAGAAGTGATCAGTTTTCAGTAATAGGAAAGACGAAGGCTGGCAGTGTGTTTGACACACGATGACGGAACGAGAGAATGTCGCCATGCCGACGGTGCTGCGCGTTGGACCGTATCGTTTCCATTTTTACAGTCGGGAAGGAAACGAGCCCCCTCATATCCACGTCGCGCGCGATGACTTTGAGGCCAAGTTCTGGTTGCAGCCGGTTTCGCTCGCTGCGAATTACGGCTTCGGCGCGGCAGAGTTGAAGGACATTCAGAGACTTGTCGAGCAACATTGCCAAACGCTGATAGACGCCTATATTCGCATTCATGGAAACTAAGGAAACCTCACCGGCTGTCGCCCTGCGCTGCTGGGTGGAAGGCCGTCGCATCTGGCTCGAGCTTGCCGACCAGCGGCTGGTGAGTTTCCCGGCCACGAAATATCCTCTCCTGGCGGATGCTCCCCAAGCGCAGCTCGAAAAGATCAAACTCCGCCTGCAAGGTCTGGCTTTGCGCTGGGAAGAACTCGATGAAGACATCTGGGTGGATGACGCCGTGCACGGCCGCTTTCCTCGGGCGAAATCGACCGCTGTCTCGACGACCTGAGAAGCCGCGACAGTTTTCACGCTACTTAAACTCCTTCATGATTTGGTCTGTGATGGCTTGCACGGCCGCTTCCGCTTCCGCGTCGTAACCAACGACCGATTCCTGCTTCGAGGGCACGGCGCATGAGACGCCAGGCCGCCACTCGGCGTTGTCGCACAGTTCGCATTCCTTGAGGCCGTGGCGCGGGTCAGGGATGCCGAGGCTTTGTTTGATTTTGAGCAGGTCATGGAGTTGCGCGGGCGTGAAGGTATTTGGAGATTTGCCCAGTTGCGCCGCGACCAGAACCGTCCGGCAATAGGCCTCCAGGATTTCCATCTTGAAGTAAGCGTCCTCGACGTTGTTATGGCTCCAGGCGACGACGCCGTGGTTGGCCATCAGGATGGTGTTGTGCTTCTCAACCAGGTCGGCGACGAGCTGGCCCATTTCCGGCGTGCCCGGCGTGCGATACGGCGCGATGGCCACCGAGGAAAAAACTTCATATTCCGGAATCATGCACGTGGGCGGCTCCATCCCGGCAACCGCGAATCCTGTCGAGTGAGGAGGGTGACAATGCACCGTCGCGACTGCCCGCGGCTGACGTTTCAGGATCTGGAGGTGCATGAGGATCTCGCTCGTCCGCTTCATCGTGCCGGCCAGTTGATTGCTCTCGAAGTCCACCAGGCACATCTGTTCGGGTTTCATGAACCCTTTGCTCACGAGCGTCGGCGTGCAGAGCGCGATGTCCTCACCGACCCGGATGGCGATATTCCCGCCGTTGCCATCGACGTACGCGCGTTGCCACAAACGTCGGCCCACGTCGCAAATCTCTTCCTTCAGCTTTCGGCAGTACGGGGAGTTAAAGAATGCCTCCAACTCGGCCTTGGGGCTTTTTGAATTCAGCAGCTTGGCAGGCGGAGCCATGGCGCTTGAATCGGTGGTTGACGACGGTCCAAGCCTCTTTGTGCCGCGTGATTCAATTTCGCGCAACAAGTCGCGCGCGGAAGGCGTCAGAATCGCGTCCGCGGGCAAGCTGGCGGGATCGCTTCCGGAGCGAATTAATTCTTCAATTTCTTTGGCGCTAATGACGGTTTTCATGTGGAAAGCGGCGCCTGGCTAAAAGATCAGCGCACGCAAAGCCATCGCGGGCTAAGACAAAAGAGGTCCTCCTTGCAATCAATCGGAATGACACCGGTCCGCCGTTTAAGACACCGGTTGCAGATCCTCGACCCGAACCACATTCGACGGAGACAGCCAGGAAGTCTTCTCCGGCAGACCACTCGCAGGATCGATCTCCGTGCCTACGGTCAGCGAATCTCGTGTAACCAGTATCAGATCGCGACGAAAAACGTCGAAGATGCGACCATCCTGGAGGAAGATGCGAAAGGGCACGAATGGCTCGCGCGTGCGCAATCGCTGGATCTCTTCGGGCTTCATAACACTGGTTAATTGATACTCCGCTCCTGGTGCCTACGCAAGCTCCGCCACAGCCTCCACACGCATGACAGGCAGAGGCGAAGCGATAATTCTCCGTGCGGCAACACCTGCCGTGACGTCTGCCGCAATCGAAATTTCGATCGTATGCCTGCCAATGTACAGAAAATCTTGATGTGGAATCGTAAAATGGCTTCCGTCTGTGAATACAATGTGGAACGGCTTGAACGGATGTTGGTCGCGAAACTCCCTCAAATCCTCCGGTCTCATAAATCGGAGCCAGAGTATTCAATCCTGCATGGACCGGCAAGTCCTGAACGGTCGTGAAGGATTGGCCTGGACTCGCCTGGATCCTGCATTTCTTTTGCGCCCGGTCACGTCTCATTTCTGAAAGGGTTTGTAAAAAATCTCATCCACGAGCGCCGCGTTGATCGCGTCCACGGGCGTGGGTTCGTCGAATGGTTGCGCGGCTTCGCGGCCCTCCACGTAACCGATTGTCTGGCCAACGCCGCCGCCGAGATCATCGTAAACCACAAGGCTGGGGTCTTTGCTGAGGCCGACGGGCGTCTCCGTTCCACGCTGGAAGTGCTCCCTCGTAAACGGCGACACAATGAGCCAGCGTGCGCCGTGCAGTTGGGGCACGGTCTTGCTCAGTGTCACG
>JACPRI010000097.1 GCA_016190065.1 Verrucomicrobiota bacterium | reverse complement strand
CGTCTGCGGGCGCGCCGGCGCCGCGAGGAAAAACGCGAAACAGTGGAGGTTTCCTGAAATGTTTGCCTCACGCAAAGGGCGCGAAGGCCGCAAAGGGGATTGTGGCAACGGTGGTCCCAGTGCCTGCGGTCAATGGTCGGGGTGTCAGAGGGAATCACCGGTCTGTCCGTACCTTGGCGTCCTTTGCGCTCTTTGCGTGAGGCCCAATGAATTATGTCCTTCTACGTTGAACTCTCGAACCTGACGAAGATTTATCCGACGCCCAAAGGGCCGGCCGTCATCGTCAAGGACTTCAACTTGCGCATCGCGCAGGGTGAATTTGTGTGCTTGATCGGCCATTCGGGCTGCGGCAAGTCCACCGTGCTCTCCATGCTCGCCGGGTTGAACGACATCACCGGTGGCGGAATCATTCTCGCCGGTAAGGAGCTGGTTGGGCCCGGTCCGGACCGCGGCGTCGTCTTCCAATCGCCTTGCTTGCTCCCCTGGCTGACGGCTTTTGAAAACGTCCTGCTGGGCGTGAATCAAGTCTTCTACACCGCGACCCGGGAAGAGCGCCGGCAAATTGCGGAGTATTATCTGGCCGTCGTCGGCCTGGGTGACGCGCTGCACAAAAGGCCCGCCGAACTTTCGCAAGGCATGAAACAGCGCGTCGGCATCGCCCGCGCATTCGCGCTCAAGCCAAAGATGCTTTTGCTCGACGAACCGTTCGGCATGCTCGATTCCCTGACGCGCTTCGAGTTGCAGCAAGTGTTGATTGATCTTTGGTCCCGCACGCGGCTCACGGCCCTCCAGGTGACCCATGACGTGGACGAAGCCCTGTTCCTGGCCGATCGAGTCGTGATGATGACCAATGGCCCCGAAGCTGAAGTGGGCGACATTCTGGAGGTCAAATTTCCGCGCCCGCGCGACCGCAAAGCGGTGCTGGAGCATCCGGCCTATTACGAAATGCGCGAGTACCTGATGACTTTCCTGCACGAGCGCGCTCACCTCAAGCGGTCGCACGCCAGGACCTTCGCCTCTGGCGCGTCGCCAGACCAAGGCGTGAGACCTGCTGCCAAACGAGAATCCCAGGATCGCGCGGTGAACTCCGACCCCAAAGATGTTGGAGTCCAATGCGACGCTCTTTACCGCAAAGGCACGATAGCATGATCCTGGAAAGCTTCGTGTTCCCTTTGGACCTGCTCACGGCCCATGAACCCACCCCTTCCCCTCCCAGGAGGGGAGCTGCGTTTCGTGCGTCGGATGCAAGTTCCCCTCCTGGGAGGGGTGAAGGGGTGGGTTGGTTCATGGAAAACCACCGCGGACGAACACGGATTCCAAGGTTTGATGAAAATCAACTCCGCGCTGAACCGTTTGCCTTACCCTCGTCCCATGTGCATCCGTGGCATCTGGTTGCCCAACGGCCCAGACTTGAGACGAATCACGCGTAACTGAAACTGAATAATCCAAATGACAATCAAACGAAACCAAACCTTCCCGTTAACCTGCGGCAGCGCTCTGGTGCTGATTATCACCGCTTCGGTCTATGCGCAGGAAAAACCTTACATCCTTCCCGGAACCGGCCAGCCGGCGTCGCCGGTGCCGGCCGCCGCCGCGAAACCCGCGGCTCCTGCCGCCAAATCCGCCGAGACCGGCACCTTCAATAGCTTGTTCAGCACGGAGCTGCCCGACGCCATCGGCAAGAGCAAACTCTCGATCAACTCGCGCTTGCGTTGGGAACAGGCCGATCAGGACGGCCCCGGCGCGGCGGACTTGAAGGAATCCAACGCGCTCACGCTGCGCACGCGCTTCGGTCTGACCAGCGGCTCGCTTTACGGATTCCAAGGCGTGCTCGAAGGCGAGAACGTTGTCAGCCTGATCGATTCGGACAATTACAACGCCGCCGGCTCCAACGGCCAGCCCGGCCGCACGGTGATCGCGGATCCCGAAACCACCGAACTCAACCAGGCCTGGCTAAGCTATTCTTCCACGAATTTGCACCTGACGCTCAAAGGCGGGCGGCAGCGCCTCGTGCTGGACAACCATCGGTTCGTTGGGGACGTCGGCTGGCGGCAGAACATGCAGACGTTCGATGCCGCCTCGCTGGAAGCTAAGCCAATCAAGGATTTCTCGGTTTACTACGGCTACGTGTGGGACGTGCGCCGGCCATTTGGCGACGTGGCCGGATTGCCGGCGATCAACCAGGATTTCGAGTCCGATTCGCATTTGGTGAACGTCGCTTACAGCGGATGGAAGTACGGGCGCTTGGCCGGCTACTCGTATTTGCTGGACCTGGAGAATTCCGCTCCGGCTTCCCTGGGGAATTCCACAGCGACCTACGGCGGTTATTTCGCAGGCACAGTGCCGGTGGGAGACAAGGTCAACTTGGCCTACCGCGCCGAGTTTGCCTGGCAGAGCGATTACGGACGAAGCCCGCTCAATTATGAGGCGGAGTATTACAACTTTGAACTGGGAGCGACGATCCAGAAGTTTGCCATGGGCGGCGGCTACGAATTGCTCGGCTCGGACAACGGCCAGGGGTTCAAAACGCCGCTGGCGACGCTGCACGCGTTCAACGGCTGGGCGGACGTGTTCCTGAACACCCCGGCGGCCGGACTCCAAGACATTTACGGATTTGCCCAATACACGCTGCCGTGGCAAATGCCGCTGCGCTTGGTGTATCACAAGTATGACGCTGACAGAGGGGGAGGAGATTTCGGCCAGGAGTTCGACGCGCAGCTCAGCAAGAAACTGGGGAAGAACTGGACGGCCTTGGCGAAGTATGCCTTCTACGACGGGAAGGACGCGACGCCACCCTCCTTCGCCGCCCCCATCGATGTGCAAAAATTCTGGCTGCAATTGGAGTTCAATTTTTGACCGCGGATAGCCACGGAGTGGCGACAAGATAATAGCCCACGGCGCGAGCCGTGGGAAACAAGGCCGCACCCATTTTCAGCCTTACTCCAGAGAGCGCCGTTGAACCACCGATGACCGCCGTTTCCAGGGAGGCAGAGTGTCCCGATGGATTCGCGAGAATTCGTGGAATTCGTGTCCTTCTGATCTGGGTCCATCCGTGGTTTCAACTTCTTCAACGCTCAGATTGGGGACGACCAAACACCCCGGCACCCTGATGGCTGTTCGCCGCAGGCGAACCTCATTTTCCCAGCGAAGTCGGGGAAAATGCGTGTACTGCAATCGTTCAGATTGCTCGCAGGCCGCGGTGAAATTTCTCGTCGTCGTCCTCGTCCTCGTATTCGAATGGTGGGAATCGAGGACGACGACGAGGACGAGGAGGAGGACGAACTCGGCTGCGGCTGCGCCGCGCTGTGATCTTTGTGGCTAATCAACCGCCGTTTTTAGGTTAATCGAAAGGCGGCTTCATTTTTGTCCTGGCTGACTAAAAGGTAACAGCCCTGCGCTTCGGGGATTTCCTGATTTATCGCACCCTAAAAGCCGGCCGTGTGCGGCTGTACGCTCCGGGCCACCTTCGCCCAGGAGCTTCGCCTGCACCCTGTTTGCCCCTTTGTGAACGCCTTTCATTGCAGCCATCAAAAGATTGAATTCGAGTCCCGGAGCGCTCGGTCTTTGAGTTGCTAAAGCGAGGGCGGTGCAAAACGCAAATCGCATTAACCGCCTCGGAATGCTGTCCGGACTGGCCGTCGCGCTCGCGCTCGCCGCCGGCATCTATGTCGGCTCGCATGGGCTGAAACATTTCGATCGTGCGGTCATGGGGTATGCCGTTGGCTCCGTGCTCGCGGCCTTTGCGGTCGCCTACCGCTTCGCAGTGTGGGTGCAGCGTCCGCCGTCGCGGATGTACTTTGTGCGCGGATGCCAACTGTTGTTCAAACGAACGTTGGGTGACCACTCGGATTTCGCGCCATGGGATCGCGTGCGCTCCGGTATTATTCCGCGCGGCGTTTCCCCTCACCCTGGCCCTCTCCCTCAGGGAGAGGGAATGCCGGATCCCACGCGCCGACAAAATGCGGGCGTTCGGTTCCATGAAACGCAGCGATCAATTCTCCCTCTCCCCAGGGGAGAGGGCCGGGGTGAGGG
>JACPRI010000096.1 GCA_016190065.1 Verrucomicrobiota bacterium | reverse complement strand
GCTTTGTCCAGCGTCTCGAAGATCAGTTGCAGGTGGGCTGGGTTGCGCCTGGGAGGGATGTCGAACACCTTCTTTTCACTGACGCAGAGCAAGCCGGCCGCGTCGCCTTGATGAACGATCAGATAGGCGAGCGTCGCCGCGAGGCGTTTGGCGAGATCAAATTTGCGGGCGTGTTTGCCGATGAACTTCATCGAAGCGCTGCAATCCAAAACGATGTAACACCGGAGATTGGTTTCGGCCTCGTACTCCTTCATGTAATAGCGGTCCGTGCGCCCCAAAACGCGCCAATCCAGCCGGCGGATATCATCGCCCGGCACGTAATTGCGATACTCCGCGAACTCGACGCTCGAACCGCGATGCGGGCTTTTATGCTGGCCGGAGACCGTCCCCTCCATGGGAAAGCGCGACAACAGCGGCTGGGCCATGAGCCGCGCCAGGACGTGCTGTTCGAGATAATTGGCGCCGTGTTCAGGCACGCTGCGCCTCCATTCGATTCTCCTCCAACAAACGGTCCACGATGAACGTGCTGGTGATGCCTTCGGATTGCGCCTGGAAATTGGTCAGAATCCGGTGCGTCAGGACCGGCTGCGCGACGGCTTCGAGGTCTTCCATGCGCACCAGATAACTCCCGTGCAAAATGGCGTGCGCTTTGGCGCCGCGAACCAGGTATTGCACCGCGCGCGGTCCGGCACCCCACGTCACCCATTTGCGCAGCCATTCCGGCGCTTCCTCCGAACGCGGACGCGTGCGGCGGACCAACGCCACCGCCGTGTCGTAAATGTGGTCCGGCACGGGGACGCGCTGCACCAGATCCTGGAAGCGCGTGACTTCCTCTCCGTTGATCAGCTTCTGCAACGGAGCCGGAGGCGCGCCGGTGGTTTCGCGCGCGATACGCCGTTCTTCGTCGTGGCTGGGATAATCCACGTGGATGAAAAACATGAACCGATCCAACTGGGCTTCGGGCCGCGGATACGTCCCCTCTTGTTCGATGGGATTCTGCGTGGCGAGCACAAAGAATGGCGTCGGCAACGAGAAAAAACGTCCGGCGACGGTGACGCGGTGCTCCTGCATCGCCTCGAGCAGCGCGGATTGGGTCTTGGGCGGCGTGCGGTTGATTTCGTCCGCGAGGATGATGTTCGCGAAGACCGGGCCTTTCGTGAACACGAACTGGCGCCGTCCCGGCTGATCCGTATCCTGCAAAATATCCGTGCCGGTGATGTCAGACGGCATGAGGTCGGGCGTGAACTGAATGCGGCTGAATTGAAGCGACATCACCTGCGCGAGCGAATTGACAATGGTGGTTTTGGCTAGTCCGGGCACGCCCATGAGCAGCGCATGGCCGCGCGCCAGGATGCAGATCAGCATTTCCTCGATCACGTCGTCCTGGCCGATGATGATCTTGGCCAGTTCGGCGCGCATTTTCTCGTAAATGCGCCGCAGTTCGTCGGTCGCGGCGACGTCACCTTCTCTTGGGGAAACAGAGGAGTGAGGATTTGTGACAACCGAAGCCGCGGCGCCGGGATTCGCGCCCGGCCTTTTGGTGTGTTCAGTCATATCTGAATAATCGATTTCAAGAGTCCAACAAAGCGTTCCGAGTGGCTAACCGCGGAGGACGCCGATCATGCTGATAGGGCCTCCACAGGTTGTCGCGGCCGATGGGAGCTCCTAGATGAACCGAGCGCCGATCCTGCCGAAGGCAATTCATCTTGATCCGCGCTATCCGTGTCATTCGTGGTTAAGATCTCAAGCATCGCGCACTGCAAATTCGCCCTAGTGAAGGCGACGCTGCCGAGTCCGGTCAATAACAGACTTCCAATTAATAACCGGCAATGAGTTCTCCCTCTCCGCGAGGGAGAGGGCTGGGGTGAGGGGAAAGGAGCCAGCCAAATTCCACACATGCAAATTGCTGCCCAAGCGAGGCAAAGCCGCGACCAAGTCGTTCTCGTCGCCGTCGATTTCCGTCGCGGGCGCTTAATTTGAGTGCTGGCTCGCCTTTCGATGCGGCTCGTGGTCGCGATTCCAGCGGCGCAACGCGCGGTCAGAAGTGTCGAGGTCACGCGAACGGACCGGCTCGCCGGAGTATTCTCTCAGGACCTTTTGCCTACCAGTCGGCTGCACAGGTCTTAAGGTGAAGCCAAACGCAGGGAATGTGGTTGTGGCTCCAGACCGGCAGCGGCGGTGTTGTCGGGAAAGGCGCATAGTGGCTCCCATCCTGAATCGCGCCCCCGACCGGTTTTCTTTCGCCCCATCCGGGGCTTCGCGAACGCATGCGTTGGCCCCCCACAGCTCGCGCTGTGGGCTACTCTTTGGCGCCACTCCGTGGCTGACTGCGGATCTCTTGGCCATAAGCTCGGTTCGGTCACGCAGAATGTCCAAACTTCAATGCCGAACGCCATTCCGCGCGACAGCCCAGCGCGGCCTGGAGCCGCAACCCAATATCGTCCTCTCCTTCGTCGTCGATTCCCCAGTTTCGATTACGAGGACGACGACGAGGACGAGAGCATTCGCGCAGCGGGCGACGATTTCGGGCGATACTGATGGATTGCAAATCTGCGCAACGACGCCTCCACATCCACGCTCATTCGCAGATGCGCCCCGCTTCAACTGATTTCCGCCTCCTTCATCAGTTGTTCGTCAGGAATTTCAGCAGCTCGATCTGCTCGCGGGGATTGAGTGATTCCAGCAGCCCCTCTGGCATCAACGATTTCTCACTCAGCGCTCGCCGGGCAATGGCCGTCTTGGGAACCACGACTTGATCCGTGGTCGTGCGGATCGTGAGCGCGCTCGGCGATTCGTTGACCAGCAGGCCGGAGATGGCGTCGCCGGCTCGGGTCTCGATCGTGGTGACCTGAAAGTCAGTCCCCACCACGGCGTCGGGATCAACCACGTTTTCCAGAAAATAGCGAATGCCGTTCTTGCCCGCGCCGGTCAACTCAGGGCCGACGCGCGTGCCTTCGCCGCGCAAAACATGGCACTGCGCGCAGAGCTTCTGGAAATGTTGCCGGCCCGCGCCTGCGTCATAAGCCCAGAGCGGCGCTTCGTTGAAAATTTTCTCCTGCCGCACGACCTGCGCCTGCTTCTCGCCCGCGGTCTGCTGAATCCGGCCCCAGACCGCGGCGGCTCGTTTGTCCACTTCCGGATTTCGCAAATCCGTGAGCTGCCGGACATGGAAGGCCGTCAGTTGCTCGCGCTTGAATTGGCCCGACGCGACCGCGTCCAGCAAAGCCAGCGCGAAGGAAGGACGCCGCGTGAGCGCGTTCATCGCTGCGGCTCGTTCGGGAATGGAAAACGTTTCGAACCGCCGCAGGATGGCTGCGGGAATTTCCGGCGCATCGAAGCGGGCGAGGAGATTAAGGGCCTGGGAGCGCAACCCGGTGTCGTCGAGCAAGCGCAGAAACACTGGGAGCGACGCCCGATCCTGGGCCCGGCTTAAGACTGCAAATGCGTGCCGGCGCCACTCGGCATCCGCATTCGCATCCGCCAGGATTTCGCGAAGTCGCGGAAACAAGGATTCGTCTCCAAAGACCGCGGCCAACCGCTCCGCCTGACGGCGCACGCGTGGATCGTCACTGGTGTAAAGCTTCGGCGCCACGCTCCGCCATGCAGCCGGCATCGAAACGTTCGGCTGATTTTCCATCGCCAGCGCGAGGCCGATCAACCGCCGCCGCAACGCGTCGCCCTGGAGTTTCTCCAGCGAAGCGACCACGCGATTCAACGCTTTGCCCCCCAACGTGGCGGCATACCAGTGGATGTAATCGCCTAGCTGCGGCAGGGCGGATTTCGCGGCGATAGCGAAGGCGCGGTCGGGGTTCTTCGGCATGCGCGCAGCGATCCCATGCCAGAGCAGGAACGGCAGGTTTCGATCTTCGCGGTCTTCGGCGCGCTGCGCCAGCGCTTCGGCGATTTCCCACGCGTACTTTTCGCTGACCTTTTGCATGGCCGACGCGAGATGAAGGCGAACCACCGGCGACGGATCGTTCTTTGCCAGACGGACCAATTCGCGCTCGATGATGGGCTTCATTTCGCGATCCGTCCAAAGCCGAACGGCCCACGCGCGCACATATTCATCCGGGTCCTTCCACGTGGCTTTGGAAAGCTCGAAGGAGAATTGGCCCACCGCCTTCGCCGCCCACAGCCCTCGGAGCCGGCGCGTCGGCGACGGATCCGTCTTCGCCGTCTCCACGATGCGTTCGATAGCCAGGGGATCTAACGACGGGCCACTTCCTAAGGCGACCGGATAGGCTCCAATCCTTTCCCCCTCACCCCGGCCCTCTCCCTTGGGGAGAGGGAGAACCATTCGCCGAGTTTCGACTGTCCCGGCGTTTCCAACCGGATGCTGCGTGGCCTGCAGAATTCCCTCTCCCTGAGGGAGAGGGCCAGGGTGAGGGGGAGTGCGGCGCTCGACCGATGACCGGCGTAGTGCATCGGGGCGACTGCTCTGTGCTTTGGGAAGCGAGTTGACGTATCGCTCGTTCAACAACTGCTGCGCCATCCGAGCGAACCACTCGTTCTTGTGCCGGAGAAGTTCGACCAGCTCCAGATCGCTCTTCGCCGCGAGGTTCACTTTCACCGGCTTATAGGTCGAATCGTACTGGATGCGGTAAATCCGGCCATTGCCGCGGTCCCAGCGTTCCGTGTTCGGATTGTGGCAATGCTGCTGGTCATACCAGTCGATCGTATAGACCGCGCCGTCCGGGCCATACTGCAAATCCACGGCGACGTACTTCGGGTCGCTGCAAAAGAAGTGATCGCGCCCCGCGTGAACCGTCTCGAACCCGGAGCCGAGGCGTTTGTTGATCTGATGATTGATTTGGTGACCGCCGAGATTGTGCGTGAACAGGTGGCCGCGGAATTCGTCCGGCCAATTGTCGCCCAAATAAATCATCGTGCCGACGTGCGAATGCCCGCCATAAATGGCGTCGCTGCCGCGCACCCCCGCGCCACCGGCGCCGTGATCGTAGCGCGCCGACGCGAGTAGGTAGTTGCGGAAGCCCGGGAAATCCTCCGGCGGATGGGCGATGATGAACGGCGCGTGGTTCGCGTTCGCTTGATTCCAATAATGTCCGCCCTGGATCACGTGCGTCGTGCCGCCGCGTCCCCAATAGCTGCGGCAGTGCGTCATGAACAGTTGGCCGCGCTCGTCGTAATCGAGGCCCCATTGGTTGCTGCCGCCGTGGGCAAAAACCTCGAACGTGTGAGTCACCGGATGATACCGCCACACGCCCGCGCGCAGTTCGATGCGCTGGGAGTCCGGCGCGCCGGGCTTGCCGATGTGCGCCGTGTTGAACACACCTTGATTGCCGTAAAGCCAGCCGTCCGGTCCCCAAAGAAAACTGTTCAAACACTCGTGCGTATCCTGATAGCCGAATCCGTCGAGCAACACTTGCGGCGGCCCGTCGGGAACGTCGTCGTGATTTCCATCTGGAATGAGCAACAACTCCGGCGCGGCCCCGACCCACACCCCGCCGTAACCCACCTCGAAGCCGGACACGAGGTTCAAGCCTTCGGCAAAGGTTTTGCGCTTCTCGAATTTTCCATCGCTATCGCCATCCTCAAAGATCACGATCTTGTCGAGTCCCTGTCCCGCCGGCCGTTTCGCCGGGTACGAATACGCCTCCGCCACCCAGATACGGCCGCGCTCGTCGAACGCGAACGAGACCGGCTGATGCAAATCCGGCTCGCCCACGACCAACTCGGCGCGGAAGCCCTCCGGCAAATACATCTGCGCGACTGTCTGCTCGGCCGGCGTGCGCGGCGGCGCAGGCATGGGATTGGGTTTGAGGTGTTGCAGGACCGGGCTGGTTTTGAGGCGCTCGACTTGAGGAAGGGGCGGCTCGGCTAACACGGCGTCCATCAGGGCGAGGCTGAAAATCGCGCTTGCGACCACGCGGCGAACCAGGCGTCTCGAATCGGGAGATTGCATGGAACCGAAATACAAAACTCCGGCGGCCTTGTCAAAAACTCGTCCAGCCCACAATTTAATCCACTTCCACTCGGTCGGTGAAACGGCCTGAAGGCGCCGGAAGACCGCATCCCGTACGCGAGACTCGCATCAGACGCGCCCATTCTTGGCGCATTCTTAACGCTGCCACGCGTTGACGCTGCAACGCTCTCCTCGCTCTTTCGGCGTTGCCCGACGCGGGGAGCGCCACTACCATCCGCCGCGTTCATGAATGAGAATCTAACGGAATCTTTCACACGTGGCGATGGCCGGCGAGCGGATGAATTGCGTCCCGTGCGGTTTCAAAATCACATCGCGCCCCACGCGACGGGTTCGACCTTGATCGAATGGGGCCAAACGCGCGTCATTTGCGGCGTGACGGTGGAGGATGCCGTCCCTCGCTGGATGAAGGACCAAAACGTTCCCGGCGGCTGGATCACCGCCGAATACTCGATGCTCCCTTACTCCACTTTGCAACGGAAGCCGCGCGACATTTCCAAAGGCAAGCTCGACGGGCGGTCCCAGGAGATTCAACGCCTGATCGGTCGCTCGATCCGCGCGGCGGTCGATCTCCAAAAAATCGGTCCGCGCACGCTCTGGATCGACTGCGACGTGTTGCAAGCCGACGGCGGGACTCGCACTGCCGCCATCACCGGCTCCTATGTCGCGCTGAGATTCGCCATTGGAAAACTTCTGACGGAAGGGAAGCTCGCGGACAATCCGCTGCTGAATCCCGTGGCGGCCGTCAGCGTCGGGATTGTGAATGGTCAGGCCTTGCTCGACCTTTGCTACGCGGAAGACGCCTACGCCGAGGTGGACCTGAATGTCGTCATGACGTCAACCGGCGAGTTCATCGAACTCCAGGGCTCCGGCGAAGAAGCCACGTTCACGGAAGAGCAGCTCGCGAAAATGATCGGTCTCGCCAAAACCGGCTTGCGCCAACTGTTCGAGCGGCAGCAGATGTCACTCAAGGCGAGCGGAGGCACGGAGTGGGTCGGCCGCGGTCTGCAAACTCCAGGTTGAAGCGCCATGCTGCTCCGGAAGGGAATCAAACCAGGATTTCGATTGAAGTCCCCCTCTTTTCCCTGCGAAGGGAGGAGAGGGTCGGGAAGAGGAGGGCTGTCCTGATTAACCAGCCCCTCTCCTCGATCCTCTCCCCACTCGTGCCCTCGCGGGGAGAGGAAGAAGATCGAAAGGTATTGCTCTTCATAATTCCACATCGCTGAACGGCTCATGGACTCTCCAACGCGACTGTTTCTGATTCGCCACGCCGAAGTTGAGGAGCGTTACCAACGCGTCTTTGGCGGCCGGATTGACATCGACCTCTCTCGGGCCGGCCACGAACAAGCCGAAAAACTGGCGGAGTATCTCCGGCGGACTCCATTCGACACGATCTACGCCAGCCCCATGAAGCGCGTTCAACAAACTGCCGAAAAGCTGTTCTCCAGCCAACGCGCCCGGCCGGTTTTCATCGAGGACCTCCGCGAAGTGGATTTCGGCGCCTGGACGGGACTGACCTGGGAGGACGTCAAGGCTCGGTTCGGCATCAGCGCCTTCCAATGGCTCGATCAATTGGATCGCGGCCTCATTGCCGGAGCGGAGTCAACCGCCGGATTTGGCGGGCGAATCGAGCGGGCATTGAGTGAAATCCTTCAAGCCGCTTCGGGCCGGTCCATCGCGGTGGTATGCCACGGCGGAGTGATTCGCATGGCGCTGTCCATTCTCCTGGATATCCCGTTCGTCAAGATGTCCGGCTTCGACATTGATTACGCCAGTCTCACCGTGGTCGATTGCTTCCCGCACAAGAAGGAAGTGCAGCTCCTGAATTTCGCACCCTGGCGAGACGGAGTCTAACTCCCGTTAAAACGTTGAAATGTTAAATGAGTTAAATCGGTGAAAAGTCGGCGCACAGCGAAGTCCATTTGTGGTTCTTAACATTTCTGACCGGAATGAAAGACTCTGCGCTCTGGCAAATCTCGATTACGACCTCACGCGAAGCCGAGGAAGCCGTCGCGGCACTGCTGGAGAAATTGTTCGAGCACGCGCCGTCGGTGTACACCCCCGAGGCATCCAGGAAACCCCTCGTCACCGTTTATGCCTCGAAGGCCCGCCGCGGCGGCGTGCGAGCGTGGCGGACCGCTTTGGGACAAGGGCTCCAGGAAATCGCGCAGGTCGGTCTGGATATTCGCCCCGCCAAAATCACCGTCACGCGCGTGGCCCGGCAGGATTGGGCCGAATCGTGGAAAAAATATTTCAAGCCTATCGAGATCGGCAACGCGTTGCTCATCCGACCAAGTTGGAGCCAGCGCCGGCCTCGCAAAAGACAGGCCGTGGTCATCCTCGATCCCGGGCTGAGTTTTGGAACCGGCCAGCATCCCACAACATCGTTCTGCCTGGAGCACCTGGTGACGTTTCGACAACGCGGATGCCGGCAGTCGTTCCTGGACATCGGGACGGGGTCCGGAATTCTCGCCATCGCCGCGGCCAAGCTCGGTTACGAACCGGTCAAAGCATTCGACGTTGATCCCGTCGCGGTTCGAGTGGCCAAAGCGAACGCCAAAAGAAACCGGCTCCTCCAGCGCGTCTCGATTACGCGCCATGATTTGAGCCGATTGCCCAGACGCGGATCACGCCCGTACGACCTCATCTGTGCGAACTTGATCGCCACCGTGCTGCTGCAGGAGTCGGGGCGAATACTCAATCGCCTGCGGCCAGGAGGACGATTGGTGTTGGCCGGGATTCTCTCGCGTGAGTTCAGCGAGGTTCGGCGAGCGTACGAAGCCGCGGGCCTGAAACTGGTCGCGAACAAAATCCAAGGCGAATGGCAATCGGGGGCGTTTGAAAGGAAAGTGCAGAAGTCGCAATTTCACAGTGCGTGACACGAATTTCAGGAATTCTCACGAATCCATTCTTTCCGTTTCCAGTGCGTGCCAATCCCTGAAATTCGTGTCTCAGTCCGATCAGCCTTAAGTGCAGATCCGTCGTAGAACCATCAGGTCCGTTTTCTTCATCCTCCCCTACTCCAGCGTCGTCCACTGCCTGATAGACGTATCGGGTGATAACGCCCATCAGATTGGGTGGGAACCCCCATCGCATTTTTCGACAACACCCCAGGTGACTCGCGCGGGCCTTTCAGACTACTGTTTTGCTGTGCGATGCTGTAAATCAACGGATGCGAGGCCGCCGCGGCGCTGGCGTTCGCGGGACTCACATGGAATAGAAGGTGCTAAAGACCGACGCGCGTGGGAACGAGAATTCATAACAGCAATAAAGTCGTACCAATTCGTGAAAGTCGTATTTCAATCGGGGGAAGTGGGGAAACCGAATCGCGGGGGAGCGTTCACGCTCATTGAACTCTTAGTGGTCATCGCCATCATCGCCATCCTGGCCGGGATGCTCCTTCCGGCCCTGTCCAAGGCGAAATCCAAAGCCCACCAGACGGTTTGTCTGAACCAACTTCGGCAGCTCACCCTGTGTTGGCTGATGTACTCCCAGGACCACAATCATCTGCCGGAGAATTATCATTTCGACCCCGACGGCGTCATCAATCCCAATAACTGGATTCGCGGCTCGATGGATGACCATGTCGCGTATGGCCAGGTTGACACGGGCGTGCGCGACTCGACGAATCTGAATGCGATCATCCGTGGAAAACTGTTTCCGTACAACCAATCCACGGCCCTCTATCGTTGTCCTTCGGATCGGAGCATGACGGACGGAGCTCGCCGCGTGCGGAGTTACTCGATCAATGGATGGATGGGTGGACGGCCGCTCGCGGGCCAAGACCAATTCCGCGTCTTTCAGAAGGAATCCGACATTGTGGATCCTATCCCATCGCGAGCGTTCGTGCTGATCGATGAACACGAGAAAACCATCAACGACGGCTGGTTCGCAGTCGATATGATGGGCGCGATCGGGTTGTTGGATGTGCCCGCGGCCCGTCATGAAGGGCGTTTCCCGCTTTCCTTTGCCGACGGACACGCCGAGGTTTGGAAACTTAAAGACGAACGAACTCTGCGCTGGAACTCACTCCCGATTCCTAATCATCCCCAAAACTTTGATTGGGTCCGCTTGAGCTCGGCCTCGTCCAGTCTTCACTGAGGACCGGATCGTGCACCTGGCGGTCTCGGGGAAGCGGTTTTGTTGTATGAGATTATCACGAATCGCCGTTTGGCTGCTCTTCCTTGGCGGAGCTTCGGCAACGCTCCCGCGAACGTTTTCTCAAGGCAGCTTGACACCGCCGGGACCTCCGAGTCCCACCATGAAGACGCTGGCGCAAATCGAGCCGCGCACGCCCATCTCTTCGCTGCCCTTCACCATCACCGCGCCGGGATCCTACTATGCCACGACAAATCTGGTCGGCACGCGGGAAGCGAGCGGCATCACGATTGAAGCCAATAATGTCACACTGGATCTGAGCGGATTCGCGCTGATCGGGAACAACGGAGAGCACCCGGGAGTCTGGTTTTCCGGTCAGCGGCAAAACGTCGCGGTCCAAAACGGCTCGGTCAGCGGCTGGTCGGTCGCGGTCGATGCCAGCACTGCGATCTTCGGCCGTTTCGAGTCCTTGCGCCTGTTTGACAATGGGAGTCACGGTCTGTCCGCCGGAGTCCACAGTCGGGTGATCGGATGCAGTGCCTACTCCAACGGAGGTTCCGGGATAGTGGCCGACACGGAAAGTTTGATCAAAGACTGCAGCGCCCGCTCTAATCTTCAGCATGGCTTCAAGGCCAACTCCGGCAGCCAGGTGGTGGGCTGCACTTCAACCCTCAACAGCGAAAATGGGATTTCCGTCGAACGCATCTGCATCGTCGGAAACTGCAACGCCTATAACAACACGCGGGCCGGGATTGCGGCCGGCGATATGAGCCAGATTAACGGCAGCTCGGCCGCGAACAACCGTGAGTCCGGGATTGTAGTCAGCACGAATTGCGTCGTGAACAACTGCTTTGTGAATATCAATTCGCACTCCGGCATTGTCGGCGGGGCGAATTGCCAGATTACGGCCTCCACGGCTTCGTACAACGGCCAGGACGGCATCGCGCTGGCCGCCGACGGCACGGTCAACAACTGCACAGTTTCCTACAACCAGGCCAACGGAATTGTCAGCGGGCCGAACAGCCAGATCCTCGAATCCAAGGCGTTCAATAATCGGAGAATCGGGATCCGGGCCGAGACCGGGAGCACGGTGCGCGCTTGCGCCGCGGCGCGGAACAGCGGCGACGGCATCCTGGTTAGTTCCGAATGCACGGTCGCGTCCAACAGTTGCAATAACAATTTCAACGCGCGCGATGCCGCCGGGATCCACGCTTCGGGCACGGACAATTGCATCAAAGAAAACCATGTCGTGTCGAACGACCGGGGATTGCTCGCGGACGCGGCCGGGAACATCATTTTCAAGAACACGGCGGCCAACAACACGATCAATTTTTTCCTTATCGACTCGCAGACCATGGGGCCGATGTTCAAAGGGGTTGGCCCGATCGATGTCACGAATCCGTGGACCAACTTTGAGTTTTGATGGAACACCTCCACGATTCATTGATCGCGTGTGCGAAGCGTGAACCCACCTCTCCCCTTCCCAGGAGGGGAATCACGTTGCGGAGGACGCTTGGATTTCTCCCTCTCTTCCCTGCCAAGGGAGGAGAGGGCCGGGGAGAGGAGGGCCGTCCTTATTGGTTTTCCCCTCTCCTCGATCCTCTCCCCACTCGTTCCTCGCGGGGAGAGGAAGTAGAGCAGGGCTACTTCTGCCGCTTAATTCAAGAGCCTTGGGGTGAAGCGATGGGTTGGTTCAGGGAAAGAATCGTTCGTGCGGTTCATCCAGGAAATGTTGCTGGCGCCTGCGTGCTCGCGCTGGCGCTCCACTGCACGGCCGATTCTAACATCAACCCCGACCAGTCGATGGCCTGGGGCGAGAACATTGGCTGGATCAATTGT
>JACPRI010000093.1 GCA_016190065.1 Verrucomicrobiota bacterium | reverse complement strand
GCTCGGAAGCAAGCACTCCCGACGCGAAAGCGCGGTGATGCTTCGAATGATTTCAAGGCGCCGACAAACAACGCGCCAGCGTCTCCAAGTGGATTCCTGGATTGTTGGATAAATGGATTATTGTATTGTAGAGAAAGCGTCGCATCCATTCATCCATTGATCCATCCATCCACTTATCCCGGATTTCTCCCCGAATCCGAAAGCGGCAACTCCGCAGACTCCGTCGCCGCAGTCCAAAAGCTGGCGCCAGTTTATCGCCGCAAAATCGCCTCGCTCCTTGGCCACGCAACTCCGCCCGATTCTCCGGCGGCGAGCCAATCCTGATGCCAAACCCACGCGGCACAGAAGGAGCGGGCTGCCGGCGAGCACGCCTGAAACTTCATTTGCGCGGAAGGACGACGACTTGTTGGACCGAGCGACCGAACTTGGCCGTGTGCTGTTTACACAGGACGACGACTTGCTTGAGGAAGCGTGCGTGCGGCAACGTGCTGGCAAACCCTTCACCGGCGTCATCTATGCTCATCAGCAGAATATTACCGTCCGACGCACACTCCAGAAGCGAAAACGCGGTGATGATGCGAATGACTTCGATCCTGCTCCGAGGGAATTGTGAAACGACGCGGAGCCAGAATCCCACTCGCCGACAGGTCACGAGGTGAACCACGCATCGGCGTTCTTCCTAACCGGTGGGCATTCAATTCTCCACTGAAGCAAACGAAGGGAACGAAGGATTAAACGGGAAGGGACTGAGTTTCGGTTGTTTCGGTCCCCAATTACCCTTTGACTCGACGGGCCGCTTCGTTATGCTTCGCGCCTATTTCGCCTTATGGCCAAGTTAACCGTCCATGATTTGAACGTCCGGGGCAAACGCGTTTTCGTTCGCGTCGATTTCAACGTCCCCACGGAAGAAAAGGACGGGCAAATGATCGTTACGGACAGCACGCGGATCAAAGAGACGCTGCCGACCCTCGAATTGCTGATCGAGAAAGGCGCGCGGAGCATCCTGGCCTCGCACTTGGGACGGCCCAAAGGCAAGCGCGAGCCGTCCCTGTCGCTGCGGCCCGTCGCGGCGAAACTGGCGGATTTGATCTGCCGGCCCGTGGCGTTTGTCGATGATTGCCTCGGGGAAAAGGTCGAGAAGACGATCGGCCTTCTGCAACCGGGCGATGTTTTGTTGCTGGAGAATCTCCGTTTTTACGCCGGGGAAGAAGCCAATGACGCCGCGTTTTCCGAGCAACTCGCCCATCTCGCGGACCTTTACGTGAACGATGCGTTCGGCGCGGCGCATCGCGCTCATGCTTCGACCGAAGGGATGGCTCGCGCTATCGCCCGTCGCGGCGGTCCATGCGCGGCCGGCCTTTTGATGGAACGCGAGCTGAGATTCCTGGGTGACGAATTGGAAAAACCGGCGCGCCCTTTTGTCGTCATTCTCGGCGGCGCCAAAGTTTCGGACAAAATCAGCGTCATCGACCGGTTGTTGGAGAAGGCGGATTCCATCCTGATTGGAGGAGCGATGGCTTATACGTTCCGGCTGGCTCAAGGGCATAAGGTAGGCAAATCTCTGGTCGAGCCGGATAAGACGGACGTAGCCAAAGCGGCATTGAGCAAAGCCGGCGCGCGAGGCGTCAAGTTTTTGCTGCCGTCCGATGATGTGCTGGCCACGCCGGCGGACACAGGCAAATTGAACAAAAAGGGCAAGCCCGAGATCGAAATGCAAAACCCGCGCGTGAACAGCTCCCTGAGTTTGCCCGAGGACGGCGCGGGGGTGGATGTAGGGCCGGCGACCATCAAGGCTTACAGCGAAGTGATTCGGACGGCGCAGACGATCTTGTGGAACGGGCCGATGGGGATTTTTGAAGACAAGCGTTTCGCGGAAGGCACGTTTGCGATTGCGCGCGCCGTTGCGGAGGCCACCAAGCAGAGCGGGGCCAAAAGCATCATTGGCGGCGGGGACAGTGTGAAAGCTTTGAACGCGGCCGGGCTGGGCGAGCAGGTCACATTCATGAGCACGGGCGGCGGCGCCAGCCTGGAATTCTTGGAAGGAAAGCCGTTGCCTGGCGTGGCGGCTCTTTCAAACCGTTCGTGAGTTGGATGAGTGCATTGATGGATTAGTGGATCGGTGGCAGCACATGCAAAAGGAACGCAAACTCATCATTGCCGGCAACTGGAAGATGAACAAGACCGTCGCCGAGGCGCTGGACCTGGTCCAGGGCTTGAAGCGGGAATTGGGTGCGGTCAAGGAAATCGACATCGTCGTGTGCCCGCCCTTCACGGCGTTAGGCGAGGTCTCGAAGCAGATTCTCGACTCGAACATCCGCCTGGGCGCGCAGAACATGAGCGAGCAGAACGAGGGCGCGTACACGGGCGAGGTTTCGGCCGGCATGCTCAAAGAGTTCTCCGTTCGTTTCGTGATTCTGGGCCACTCCGAGCGCCGGCAATACCAGAACGAAAGCGATGCGCTGGTGTGCAAGAAGACGCTGGCGGCCCATGCCGCTTCGCTGAAGCCGATCGTCTGTGTGGGCGAGACTCTCCAGGAGCGCGAAGGCGGCAAAATGGAGGAAGTTCTCGGCCAACAGCTCCGGGGCAGCCTGGCCGGCCTGACGAAGGAACAAATTGCGGATACGATCATCGCCTACGAACCGGTGTGGGCCATCGGCACGGGGCGCAATGCCACGCCGCAGCAAGCCCAGCAGGCGCACGCGTTCCTTCGCAAGACCCTGGCGGAGCAGTTTGATGGCGCAGTTGCCAAACGAGTGCGGATCCAATACGGTGGCAGCGTCAAACCGGGCAATGCCCGCGAGATTATGTGTCAGCCGGACGTCGATGGCGCTTTGGTGGGCGGCGCCTCGCTGGAGGTCCGGGGTTTTTCTGACATTGTGAAGAATTCGATTTAACCGAACGATGTTATGAGTTTAGTGATTGGTTTTTTGACGTTCATCCTCGTGGTGGACTGCTTCCTGTTGATGCTTCTGATCCTGATTCAACTGCCCAAGAAGGAAGCGGGCGCCGGCGTCGCGTTTGGCGGCGCGGCCACCGATGCCCTGTTCGGCGCCGGATCGGGCAACGCCCTCACGAAGATGACGAAATACACGGCGACCCTCTTTCTCATTTTGGCGTTCAGCCTTTCCTTGATGAATTCGCGCCAGGCCCAATCGGGCAAACGAATCCTGGATGAAGAACTGCGAAAGAAGGCGGCCGCCTCCGGGCAGCCCATGGGGAGTCTGAGCAGCAGCCCAAATCAAGCTCTGCCCGCTTCGACTCAGAATCTGCAAAATCTGCCCGCAAGCACGGCAACGAATCTGACCAATGCCGCGACGACCAACCAGAGCGTTTCTCTGACCAGCACCAATGTGGCGGCCGTTGTTCCGGCCCAAGCGACGAATGCTCCGAAGCCTGCGATCACGAATACAGCCGCCACAAATTCACCGGCTCCGGCTCCGGCTCCCGCGCCGCCAACGAAGCCGTAGCGGCCTGTCATCACCGCGGACAGCTCGCGGTTTCTTCCTCTCCTCGCGAGGAACGAATGGGGAGAGGATTGAGGAGAGCCTCCACGACCATAAAATCATGCATTGGGATCATGAACCCACCCCTTCCCCTCCCAGGAGGGGAGCCACGTTTCGTGCGTCGATTGTCAGTTCCCCTCTTGGGAGGGAGTAGGTAGGGTGGATTGGTTATGGGTAGAGGAATTCGTTAGCCATAAGCTCCTCTCCCCGGCCCGTTCCTCTTCCTGCGTCGGGAGAGAGGGAGAAATGCGCCTTCAGAAACGTGAGGACACACCGTTTCATGGGAAATTCAGATGGGTCTGCCGTGATGCAAAGCCAGCCATGCCTTCACGCCTTACGTCTTACGTTTTGCGCCTTGCGCTTCGCCGGTTTTGCACTCGTCCTGTTGGCCTTCACGAGCTGCTCCCGACTCGACGATCCCGCCGACCTGACCATCATTAACGGACCGGAACCGGAATCACTCGATCCTGCGCTCGTGACCGCCGTAGCGGACGGACGGATCGTCGCTTCCCTGTTCGAGGGGCTGACGCGTTTCAAACCCGAAACCGCCACGCCGGAGCCTGGCCTGGCGGAGCGGTGGGACATCTCGAGCGATGGGCGCGCCTATACGTTTCACTTGCGAACCAACGCCACGTGGTCCACGGGCGAACCCATCACCGCGGCCGACGTCGCCTATACCTGGCGGCGCATTCTTGATCCCGCGACCGGCTGCGTGTATTCGGGCCTTTTGTTCTACGTCAAGAACGCCGAAGCCTTCGCAACCGGGAAACTCAAGGAACCGGAGGCGCTCGGCCTGAAGGCCGTCGATCCTCGCACGTTTCGCGTCGATTTGAACGATCCCACGCCGTTCTTTCTGGATATCTGCACACTGCCGACGCTGGGCGTGGTTCCCCGGCAAGCCATCGAAAAGCATGGCGACCGCTGGGTGTTGGTGCACCCGGTTCCAGCCAGCGGCGCCTACGAGTTGGTGTCGTGGCGGCTGAACGACAAGATTCGCCTGCGAAAGAATCCCCGCTACTGGGACGCCGCGAACACGCGTTCCACCGTGGTGGATTTGTTGCGCTGTTCGGCCGCCAGCACCGCGCTGAATCTTTATGAATCCGGCCAGGCGGACATCGTCTGGGACAAAGAACTGGTTCCACTGGAACTGATGGACCTCTTGCGCCAACGGCCCGACTTTCACGGCTTCGATTATTTGGGGACCTACTTCATTCGATTCAACGTGACACGGAAGCCGTTCGATGACGTGCGGGTGCGCAAAGCGCTTGCCCTGGCCATCGACAAGCGGCACATCGTGTCGAAGGTCCTGAAGGCGGGCGAGAAGGTCGCCGAACATCTGGTCCCGCCGGGCGTGCCCAATTACACCTCGCCGCCGGGCCTCGGATTCAAACCCGCGGAAGCCCGGCGCCTGTTGGCCGAGGCCGGTTATCCGGGCGGCCAACATTTCCCGCGCTTCCATTACATGTACAATAATACCGGCAAGAACCACGAGCAGATCGCGGTGGAACTTCAGGCGCTCTGGAAACGCGAGCTGGGCATTCACGTCGAGTTGCGCAACCTGGATTCGCAAATCTATCTCAACGCGCAGGCGAGGCTCGATTATGACACCTGCCGGAGCAGTTGGATCGGCGATTACAACGACGCAAACACGTTCCTCGACATTTTCATGAGCCACAACGGCAATAATCGAACCGGGTGGAAAAATCCCCGCTACGATCAACTCCTGCGCGACGCCAACATCAAAATGGACCTGCAGGAACGGGCGAAGTTGTTGCAAGCGGCCGAAGCCCTTTTGATCTGCGAGGAAGTTCCCATCGTGCCGCTCTACATTTATGCGGGGTTGGAATGCTACGATGCGGCCCGAATCAAAGGCGTCTATCCGAATGTGCGCAGCGAACATCCGCTCCGAGCGATTTGGAAGCTGTCGAATCCAAATCCGAAAACCGCCAAGCGCTGACGTTCGCAATTCGTAAGACGTAAAGCGTAATCGCCGCGGAGAAGGGGCGCATCAACCCCGTCCCATAAGGATGGTGGTTGGTTTACTTTCTGATCCATCGCTTCGCTTTCAACTCGAAGCGCGGCAGCGTGCCTGGTGGGACGACCGTGACGGGCACACGCAAGGCAAACGCGTTCAGGAAGGCTTTTTCCAGACGACTGGCCAGGCTCGTTGCTCCGCCAGCCGCGGCGACCGGTTCGATTCGCACTCTCAGTTCGGCTAACGCCCGCTGATCGGCAATCTCCACCTGGTACTCGGCCACCTCACTGAAGCTCCGGATGATTTCCTCCACCGCGCCGGGGAAAACGTTGACGCCGCGGACGGTGATCATGTCGTCGGTGCGTCCGAGAATCCCGCCTTCGAGCGCCAATTCGGAGCGGCCGCAGAGGCAGGGCGGAGCGTGGAGCGTGGAGCGTAATCCGGGATCCGGGATCCGGGATGAGTCAGGATTTTCGGCTTTCACCAGATCGCCGGTGCGATAACGAATCAGGGGCGATCCTGCGCGGCCCAGCGTGGTCAGCACTAGCTCGCCTTGTGTTCCCGGCGAAACCGCCTTGCCCGTTGACGGATCGATGATTTCTGCAAAGTAAGCGCACTCCATCACGTGAAGGACGCCGGGACGCGCCGGGCATTCGTAAGTGACCGGGCCGACTTCCGTCATGCCGTGGTGATCGAACACGTGCGCGCCGCCCCAGAGTTGCTCGATTCGCGAACGAGTCGCCGGGATGCTGCCGCCAGGTTCACCGGCGACAATGAGCGTTTTCACGCGGCTCTTCGCCAGATCGATCTTTTCTTCGGCCGCGACCTCGGCCAACCGGATGGCATAAGTCGGCGTACAACACACGACGGTCACTCCGTGATCGAGAATCAGACGGAGCCGAGCGCCGCTGCTCAAACCGCCGCCCGGAAAGCACAGGCACTGCATCTCGGTCGCGGCTTCGAAGGCGAGCCAGAAACCGATGAACGGCCCGAACGAAAACGCAAAGAGGAGTCGGTCAGCTCGCGTGACGCCTGCGGCGCGATGGACTTCTTTCCAGTTTTGCATCATCCATCGCCAGCTCTCCGGCGTGTCCAGCCAGCGCAACGGAGTGCCGGACGTGCCGCTGGTCTGGTGGCAACGCGTGTAAGCGGCCAACGGGAAGGTCAGATTCGTTCCGTACGGAGGGTAACTCTTTTGATCCTCGACGATCTCTTGTTTCGTGGTGAAGGGAACACGCCGGCTGAAGTCCTCGAGCGTCGCGACTGCTTCGGTCACTTCGGCGGCGGCAAACTTTTTCTGATAAAAGCGGTTGCTCGCCAGAACTCGCGCGAGCAATTCACGAAGCTGCCGAAGTTGCGCCGCAGCAATGGCTGATCGAGACGGAAAGAAAACCTCGGCCATTGGACAGTTCAAGCTTCGGTAGGGCAGACCTGCAGGTCTGCCACTGGAGTTTGGACGTTTTTCACGGTTTGCGCCCGTGGAACCCCCACTGAGCCAGGAGACTTGCGTCTGCACCAGTGTCAATCGGCGTGGGATACTCCCGGCTTGGCGTTCGGAACGGAAGCATGCACTTGCGGCGCGTTCGGTTTTGCCGGCGAGGGATTCGGTTTGTAGAATGTCACCAGGCAACCGCCCGCAGCGGCCAGGAGGATGCCCAGAAAAAATTGCGGCTTAATCGAAGCGAAACCGCCCGCCGGCGGGTGCGCGACAATTGAATACAAAGCGTTCACGACGGGGGCTCCGGCAAAAACGATCGACATCACCACCGCCGGCGTCCCCTTGGCGCCGAAGGCCAGCAACACTCCGAATGCACCGACGGCTCCAACGATTCCCGCGA
The DNA here is from genome assembly GCA_016190065.1 of Verrucomicrobiota bacterium. Lineage (GTDB taxonomy): Bacteria > Verrucomicrobiota > Verrucomicrobiia > Limisphaerales > SIBE01 > VHCZ01. The sequence continues at coordinate 77 of JACPRI010000093.1, read as the reverse complement.
TTAAACTCCACCACATGCCTTTGGCCGGGTAGCTCCACGATGCGCCTTTGGCCAGGAGCACGGCGAGCGGGGCGAGC